>JAOPZY010000054.1 GCA_025963875.1 Actinomycetota bacterium | reverse complement strand
AGGTCCCGCTTGGCCCGCAGCAGGTCGCGCTCGAGGGTCAGCTCCTCCAGGTCGGTGTGCGCCATGATCAGCACCGCCGCGGCGGGCACCTCGTAGACCTCCCGGGACTTGATGCCCACCACCCGGTCCTCGATCATGTCGAGCCGCCCGACGCCGAAGCTGCCGGCCCGCTGGTCGAGCCGGCGGACGATCTCGGCGAACCTGAGCGCCTCGCCGTCGATCCCGGTGGGCACGCCGTTCTCGAACAGGATCTCGACGTAGTCGGGGTCCGTCGGCGCCTTGCGGGGGTCGACGGTTCGCTCCCAGACGTCCTCGGGGGCCTCGGCCATGGGGTCCTCCAGCGCCCCGCACTCGATGGCCCGGCCCCAGAGGTTCTCGTCGATCGAGTACAGCGGCTTGGCGCCCGACCGCACGGGGAGCCCGCGGGCCTCGCCATAGGCGGCGGTCTGCTCGCGGGTCCACCCCCAGTCCCGGACGGGAGCCAGCACCCGGAGGTCGGGCGCCAGCGCCCCGAGCGACACCTCGAACCGCACCTGGTCGTTGCCCTTGCCGGTGCAGCCGTGGGCGACGTAGCGGGCGTCGAATCGCCGCGCCGCACGCACGAGATGGTCGCAGATGAGCGGGCGCGAGAGGGCCGACACGAGCGGGTACTTGCCCTGGTAGCGGGCATTGGCCTGCAGGGCCGGGAGGAGGTACCGGTCCGCGTACTCGTCCCGGGCGTCGACCACGACGGCGTCGATGGCGCCCGCGGCGAGTGCCCGGTCGCGCAGCACCTCCGGGTCGCCCCCCTGGCCGACGTCCGCCGCCACGGCGACCACCTCCAGGCCCTTGGCCTCCACCATCCAGGCCACGGCCACGGTCGTGTCCAGGCCTCCGGAATACGCCAGCACCACTCGCTCGGTCACCGCTTTCCTCCTCTACTGTGCAGTTGCTTGGTCTCCAGGCCGGCCAGCTGGCGCAGCCGCAGTTCCACGGTCCGGCCCGGCACACCCTGCCGGCAGACCACGAGGATCGTGTCGTCGCCGGCCACGGTGCCGGCGATGCCCTCCATGCCGGCCCGGTCGACGGCCGAGGCGACCATCGCGGCATAACCCGGGGGCGTGTGGACGATGACGATGTTGCCCGACGTCTCGACCTCGCCGACCGAGCCGGCGAGCAGCCGCCGCAGGCTGTCACCCCCGGGGCCGGGGACCGAGCCGGGGGCGGTGGCGGACGGAAGCGCGTAGACGACGTGTCCGTTGCGCCGCACCTTGTAGGCCCCCAGCTCCTCGAGGTCCCGCGAGACCGTCGCCTGGGTGGCCGGCTGCCCGGTGGCGGCCAGGAGCCCGACCAGCTCCTGCTGGCTCGTCACCGCCCGCTGGGCCAGCAGCCTGGCGATCCGGCGCTGGCGCTCCGCCTTCAGGCCCGCGTTCACGAGGACAGCACCCACTCGAGCACGGCCTTGGCGGTGTGGAGGCGGTTCTCGGCCTGGTCCCACACCGCAGAGGCGGGTCCGTCGATGACCTCGGCGTCGATCTCCTCCCCGCGGTGCGCCGGCAGGCAGTGCATGGCGATGGCGCCCGGAGCAGCGCTGGCCATGATCGCCGAGCTGACGGCGAAGCCTCGGAAGCGCGCCAGGCGCTCCTCGCGCTCCGACTCCCTTCCCATGCTGGCCCACACGTCGGTGTAGACGACGTGCGCGCCCCGGGCGGCAGCGGCAGGTTCGCTCGACACGGCGATCACCGTGCCGGTCTCCTCACCGATCGCCTGCGCCCTGGCCACCACGGCGGCGTCCGGCTCGTAGCCCGGCGGCGACGCGACGTCCACCCTTTCCAGCCCCGCCTTGGCCCCCGCGAGCAGCAGCGAATGGCAGACGTTGTTGCCATCGCCGAGATAGCAGAGCCGCACCGACGACAGGTCGTCGAAGCGCTCCCCGATGGTCATCACGTCGGCGAGAGCCTGGCAGGGATGCTCCTCGTCGGACAGGGCGTTGACGACGGGGATCGAGGCCGCCTCGGCGAGGGCCGTCAGCCGATGCTGGGCGAAGGTCCGGATCACGATGGCGTCGCAGAACCTCGACAGGATGCGGGCGGTGTCCGGGATCGTCTCGCCGCGGCCAAGCTGCACCTCGTCGGGCTTCAATACGAGGGGGTGCCCACCGAGCTCGCTGACGGCCACCTCGAAGGAGACCCGGGTGCGGGTCGACGGCTTCTCGAAGATCATCGCCACCGAGCGGCCCTCAAGGGTCAGGGCGTGCTCTCGCCGGTCCTTCTTCACGTGGACGGCCCGAGCGATGATCGAAGCCTGCTGCGCGGAGGTCAGGTCGTCCGAGGACAGGAGGTGGCGGGTCATGCAGCGAGCCTCCGCAACACTTTCGCCAGGATGTCGACCGCCTCGTCGCACTCCGCCTCGCCGATGGTGAGCGGCGGGCAGAACCGTAGGACCGAGGGGCAGACGTCGTTGACCAGCAGACCTTCGGACAGGGCGGCCATCGCCACGTCGCGGGCCGAGTCCGACCCCAGCTGCAGCGCCAGCAGCAGGCCCTTGCCCCGCACGGCGATGGGCAGCTCGTGGCTCTCGACCAGACCGGCCAGACCCTGGCGCAGGTAGTCGCCCACCTTGCGCGCCCGCTCGACCAGCCCGTCCCGCTCGATCGTTTCCAGCACCGCCAGGGCCGCGGCGCAGACCACGGGGCCCCCGCCGACGGTGGTGGCGTGGTCACCGGGCGCGAAGGCGGTGGCGTACCGCCCACGGGCGATGCAGGCCCCGATGGGGAAGCCGTTGCCGAGCGCCTTGGCGAGGGAGATGACGTCGGGCACGGCATGGTCGCCGTAGGCCTGGAATCCGAACCACTCGCCCGTGCGCCCGAGACCGGTCTGCACCTCGTCCAGCAGGAGGGCCACGCCACGGTCATCGCAGATCGAGCGGACCGCCGGCAGGTAACCCATCCCCGGCACGACCACGCCACCTTCCCCCTGGACCGGCTCCAGCAGGACCGCAGCGGTGGCGTCGGAGACCGCCGCTTCGACGGCGGGGGCGTCGTCGTAGGGGACGTGGACGAAGCCGGGGGGCAGCGGTTGGAACGCCTCCCACTTGGCGGGCTGGCCCGTGGCGGCCAGGGTCTGCATCGTCCTCCCGTGGAAGGACCCCCAGGCGGCAATCGTCTCCGGCCGGCCGGGAACGGCCTTCCGTACCAGCTTCAGGGCGCACTCGTTCGCCTCGGCGCCGGAGTTGGCGAAGAAGACCCGCCCGTCGGGCCAGCCGAGCAGCCGCGTCAGGTGCCCGGCGAGCTGCGCCATCGGTTCGGTGTAGTAGAGGTTCGACGTGTGGACGAGGCGTCCCGCCTGCCGGGCCACCGCCTCGGTCACCGCCGGGTGCGCATGACCGAGCGCCGTCACCGCGACGCCGGCCACGAAGTCGAGGTACGGGCGGCCCGTCTCGTCGTAGAGGTAGAAGCCCTTGCCGCGGGCGAACGTCACCGGGTAGCGCCGGTAGGTCGGCATCAGCACGGCGTCGGCCCGCTCCCGCTG
>JAOPZY010000039.1 GCA_025963875.1 Actinomycetota bacterium | reverse complement strand
GATGCTGCTGGGCGCGTGCTCGTCCAAGCCGGCCACGTCCACCAGTGCCAGCCCGAGCGCCAGCTCAGCGGGCAGCCCGTCAGTGACCGCGTCCGTCTCGGCGACGCCCACGATCACCGCCGCATCCCCGGCATCGAGCCCGCCGCCGACGGTCAAGGCGACGACGACGCCGGCGCCCACCCCCGCCAGGACCACCCCGGCAGCCTCGCCCCCCGCGCAGCCCGTGGCGGTGAACGGTACCGTCACGGTGGCCGACGCCAACGACGGGCAGACGGTCACCCTGCATCCGGGCGAGCACCTCCGGGTTGCCCTCGCCTCGACCTACTGGCAGATCCAGGCCAGCTCCGACCCCTCGGTGCTGCGTGCCGACGGAACGCCGGCGACGTCCCCGAGCCCCGGATGCGTCCCGGGCGCGGGATGCGGGACTGCCGCCGAAACGTTCACCGCCGTGGCCCCCGGCCAGGCGACGGTCGTGGCGACCCGCACGAGCTGCGGCGAGGCCATGCGGTGTCAGGGTTCCGCGGGCCACTACCAGGTGCAGGTCGTGGTCGCCTCGTGAGGTTCGGATTGCCGTATCCTGGTGCACCACACTGTCGTCACGGGAATCTGACAGGGACCAGATCGGGAGGTTGGTTGACGTGAGCGAGACCTACACCGCGGTGTATGCACGTGATGGGGACCAGTGGGTGGCGGAGATCGCAGGGACGGGCCTGACGACCCGCGGCAACAACGTCGGCGAGGTCCGCAACCAGATCCGCGACGCTCTCGCCCAGCAGCTGACGACGTCGCTCTCGGAGCTCAAGGTGATCGACGAGTTCGCCCTGCCGAACCAGATCAAGGCGATCCAGTCGGAGGTCAAGGCGTCGAGGACCCCCGAGGAGCGAGCCAAGATGGCGGCCAGCATGACCGCGTCCAAGACCGCCAAGGAGTGGGCGGACGACCTCGACCTCTCTCAGCGCGCGCCGGCCGCGGTCCAGTGGCTCGACAGCCTGGAAGGCGAGCTCGACGTGGACCAGATGTGCTTCGCCATCACGATCGCGGAGCAGGTCGGGATGTACGGAGACGGCGAGGACGAGGACCTCGAGGCCGGCGAGGGCACCGACCCTGCCGAGCAGCGCCCCACCCACGAGCCGTAAAGCCCCGGACTCCCCCGGCCGCCGCGGCGGTCGCATACCGGCGTGAGCCGCCCGTTGTCTCCCCAAAGTGGCTCGCGGCCTTGACCGCGCGCGACTCGGTCGAGCGGCTGACCAGCTCGACGGGCGAACCTGCATGGCTCGTGTCTGGCTACGAACTGGTGAAGGCCTTGCTGGCCGACCCGCGGCTCAGTCGCTCCCATGCCGACCCGCGGCATCCTGTCCGCATGACGCAGCCCGCCCTGTTCGGAGGCCCGATGGGCGACCCCGAAACCGAGCGGCAGGACCACGTCAGGATGCGGCGGCTCCTGACAAAGTCGTTCTCGGCCCGCCGCATGGAGAGCCTGCGGCCGCGGATCGAGCGCATCGTCGGCCACGTGCTCGACGGCATGGAGGCGGCCGGCTCCCCCGCCGACTTCCACGCCGCCGTTTCCTTTCCTCTGCCCGGCCTCGTGATGTGCGAGGTCATCGGCATCTCCGAAGCCGACCGTGCGGACTTCCTTCGCTGGTCCGAGGACGCCACCCACATGGAGCACCCCGCCCGCTCCCGCGCCGGCCTCCAGTCGCTCTGGCGGTGTCTGGGGGCCACGATCGAGCGGAAGCACGCGGCTCCGGGGGAGGACGTCATCTCCGACATGCTGGCGGCCGGGACGGCCGACCCGGCGATGAGCGACGACGCCATCGCCCACCTCGCCTCGGGCCTGCTGTTCGCGGGACACGGCTCCACCGTGGCGGTCATCGACCGGGGGATCCTGCTGCTGCTCAACCATCTTCCTTCTGCCAAGCAGCGGGAGGCCCTCCGGCGCAACCCGAGCCTGGCGACCCAGGCCGTGGAGGAGATCCTTCGGTTCGCCAGCCCCCTCGAGCGCCAGCGCGGCAACCGCCGCGGCGGCCTCCCCCGCTACGCCTCGGTCGACCTCGAGGCCGGCGGAGCCAAGATCCGCTCCGGAGACCTCGTGATGTTCGCCCTCCAGGACGCCAACGAGGATGCGGACGTCTTCCGCCATCCGGCACACTTCGACGTCACCCGCCAGGAGAACCCGCACCTGGCGTTCAGCCACGGCCTCCACTTCTGCCTGGGGGCCTCGGTCGCCCGCATGGAGCTGCAACTCCTCTTCGGGCAGCTCTTCGGCCGGTTCCCCACGCTGCGTCTCGACGTCCCTCTCGAACAGCTCCGCGCAAGAGCGGACCGCTCCGACGGGCGGGTGCTGGAGATCCCCGTCGCCTGGTGATCCACGTCCGTGAGGATCCGTTTGCGGGGCAGGCGGCCCGGGTAACCCGCCCCCGACCACCGAGCGGGAGGACCTGAGTGAGCGACAACAGCGAGGAGCAGCCCACCGACACGCCCGGCAGCGGCGACCAGCCGCAGGAGGGCACGGGCGTCCAGCACGAGGACAAGCCCGACCTCCGGCCCGAGTCCGCTCCCCCGGCCCCGGAACCCGAGGGCTCGTAGCGCTTCAACTCGGCCTTCGCGTTCCAGGAAGAAGTCCGCAACGTTTTCCGCGTAGGACACGGTTTTCGTTGCGGACCTCCTCTCGGCCCGGGCTACTCGGCGCCCGCCACCTCGACCGACAACTCCAGCGCCTCGGCCAGCAGGTCCGTGCGCTCGGCAGCGGAGAAAAGCTCAAGCCCGATGTCCGCCCCGTTGCGTGGCAGGGCGGTCACGGTCAGCGTGCCGTCGTCCACCTCCACCTCGACGCCCGCCACGCGGGCCCCGTGGGTGCGGTCGAGGCCGATGGCGATGCGGAGCAGGCCGGCGCAGGCCCGCACGAGGCGCTGGTCGGCCTTGGAGAGGGCGGCGAACTCCGGGTGGGCGGGACGCGGCAGGCCCTTGCGGTGGTACCGGGCGATGACGGCGATCAACTCGATCTCCCGGTCGGTGAACCCGGTGAGCAGGTCGCTGTTGCGGATGACGTAGTAGGTGTGCCGGTGGTGCCCGGCGTGGGACAGGAAGAGGCCGACGTTGCAGAGCAGGGCCGCCGCTTCGAGGTACTCGCGGGCATCGTCGCCGAGTCCGTGCAGCTCGGCGGTGCGGTCGAAGAGGTCGAGGGCCAGGGTGGCGACATGCTGCGAGTGCTCGCGGTCCTCGTCCATGAGCTCGGCGAGGTGCTCCACGCCGCTGCGCCGGATCGTGGAGAGGTGGTGCAGCGATCCCCCGTGGCGGCGCTGCCAGGCGTCGAGCAGGACGCCCTCGCGCAGGGCGTAGTCGGAGAAGGTCATTTCTTCGATTCCGAACTCCTCGAACACCTGCTCGAGGATCAGGGCACCGGCGAGGATGATGTCGGCCCGCCCCGGGTCGAGCCCCGGCAGCTTCGCCCTCGCCGCCACCGACGGCGCCTTGACGACCGACTTCACCACGGCGGCCAGGTCCTGGCGCGAGAGCTGGAAGTTGTTCCAGGTGCGGGGCGGCGCTTCCTCCCGGCGCGCGACCGCCATCGCGCAGACCGCCCCGATGGTGCCGGACGATCCGACCGCCACGTCGTAGCCGTGGCGCCGGGCCTCGCGGGAGAACGAGGACAGCATCGCTCGCACCTCCCGGCGGCAGGAGTCCACGTCGCCGGACTGCAGCTTGTTGGCGCCGAAGAAGCGCTGGGTGAGCCGGTTGGACCCGAGCTTCATGCTGCGGGCCGTGAGCGTCTCCCCCTTCAGCCCGATGAGCAGCTCCGTCGAGCCACCGCCGATGTCGCACAGCAGCAGGCGCTGGTCGAACACCGGCACCGCCTGGAGCACGCCGAGGTGGATGAGGCGGGCCTCCTCGACGCCGGAGATGATGTCCACGTCCACCCCCGCCTCGGTGCTGGCCCGCCGGAGGAACACCCTGCGGTTCTCGGCCTCCCGGACCGCGCTGGTCGCCACAGCCGTGACCGCGGCATCGTGGACATCGGCCACCTCACGGAAGCGGGCCAGGGCGGCGATCCCCCGGTCGATCGCCCCCTCGTCGAGGTGCTTCATGTCCCCGCCCCCCGAGCCGAGACGCACCATTTCCTTCTCCCGCTCGAGGACCTCCAGGCCCTGGAGGCCCCGCACGCGGGCGACGACGAGGTGCACGGAGTTGGTCCCGATATCGACGGCGGCGAGGACCTCGGGCCGGTTGGTCGCCGTGGCCTCGACCGGGGCAGGGCGCCCCCGGCTCGCCGCCGTCGTCGCAGGCTCGGTCAATGCAGGCGGAGTGGCCACTTCGAGTTCCATGTCCCTGATTCTGCCCCAGGCGTCCCTTCTTGCCGTGGTACCAGGATCTGCCTGGGGCGACCACTGGTAGCCTCCCACCCCGGGAGGGCTCAATGCACACAACGGATCTCATCGGACGGCTGCTGTCGGCGCTCGACGATGCATCTCCCACGGCGGTCGTCGATGTGGTGGAGCAATTTCTGCACGAGGCCTTCGGCGCCCGGGGCTCCGACGTACTGGTGATCGACTACGACCTGGACATGCTCACCCCCCTACCCCGCCAAGCTTCGCCGCTGGGAGGCGGCACCCCGGTCGACGGCAGCGACGCGGGTGATGCCTTCCGCACCCAGGAGATCGTCCAGGTGTCCTCACCGAAGGGGGCACGGGTGTTCGTCCCGTTGACGCTTCGTGCCGAACAGCTTGGGATCCTCGAGATCGAACTGCCTGCTGCAACGTCGGCAAGCGACCTGCTTCCCGATCTGGCCCACGTGGGGACGTGCGTGGCCCATGTGCTGCAGGCCGTCGTGCCGCTGAGCGACGTCCTCGAGGGAGCACGCCGCCACGAACCCATGGCGCTGGCGGCGGAGATGCAGTGGGCCCTGCTTCCCATCCGGGCCTTCGAATGCACAGCGTTCGGCATCGCCGGGCAGCTCGTCCCCGCCTACGAGGTGGGCGGGGACATGTTCGACCACGCCATGGGAAGGGAGTCACTGCTGGTCACCGCCACCGACGCGATGGGCCACGGGCTCCGTGCCTCGCTGCTCACGACCCTCGCCGTCAACACGCTCCGCAATGCCCGCCGCTCCGGAGCCTCCATAGACGCCCAGGCCGCCACGGCGGACCGGACCCTCAACACGCAGTTCGGCGGGGACCAGTTCGTCACGGCCCTGATCATGGAGGTCGACCTGGCCACCGGCGAGGTCGACGTCGTGAACGCCGGCTCGCCCCCGGCCTACCGGATCAACGGCGGGGCGGTGGAGACGGTGAAGTTCGAAGCGGATCTTCCCCTGGGCATGTTCGGGTCGACGCCGTACACGGTCCAGCACTCCACCCTGCGGTCGGGGCAGCGCCTGGTCCTGGTGAGCGACGGTGTCCTGGAGGCCGAACCCCGTGACGGCGGCGAACCCTACGGGGACCGCCGCCTGGAGGGCGCCCTCCTCGCGACCCGCCACCTGCGACCGCACGAGGCGGTCCGGCTGATCGCGGCGGGCGTCCGGAGCTACCGCAACACGCAGCTCCGGGATGACGCGACCATCGTGTGCCTGGACTGGAAGTAGGCGGCTCAGGGCCTCCTGAAAAGTTCTGACGACACTGAATGTTCTCCAGGAACAACCACTGTCGTCAGTTTGAACCAGCTACAGTTCGGGGCATGACGGTGCCGGCGCGGGTCAGCCTTGCGACACTCGGCGTCGCGGACGTCGAGCGGGCGACCGACTTTTACCTGACATTGGGTTGGCGCCTCTCCCCCTACTCCGTGGCCGGTGAGGTGAGCTTCTTCCACACCGACGGCGCCCGGCTGGCCCTCTGGGACCTGGCAGCGCTCGCCGCAGACACGGGTCAGACCCCAGGTGAGACGCCCGGAGCAGGCTTCCGCCCCACCATGCTCGCAATGAACCTGGAATCCCCCGAGGAGGTCGACGCCGCCTTCGAGGGGATCCTGGGTGCGGGCGGGCGCATCGTCAAGGCGCCTGCGAGGGCGGATTGGGGCGGGTACACCGGCTCCTTCGCCGACCCGGACGGCCACCTGTGGGAGGTCGCCTACAACCCCGACTTCCCCCTCGGCCCGGACGGGCTCCCGACGCTGCCCCGCTGACCGCACCGGAAGGGACAACCCGGAATAGCACCTCGGGCAGAGGGCGTTCCCACTGGCATGGAACTCGGCATCTACAGCTTTGCAGAGATTGACCCCGGCCTGAGCGGGGCCCCCGGCAGCGCCGGGGAGCGGCTGCGGGATCTCGTCGAGGAGATCGAGCTCGCCGACTAGGTGGGCCTCGACGTCTTCGGCGTCGGCGAGCACCACCGGCCCGACTACGCGGTCTCGTCGCCCGCCGTCGTCCTAGGCGCCGCCGCGGCGCGTACCCGGAACATCCGCCTCTCCAGCGCCGTGACAGTGCTGAGTTCCGACGATCCCGTCCGGGTCTTCCAGGACTTCGCCACCCTGGACCTGCTGTCGGGCGGGCGGGCGGAGATCATGGCGGGCCGGGGCTCGTTCGTCGAGTCGTTCCCGCTCTTCGGCTACGAGCTCGACGACTACGACGAGCTCTTCGCCGAGAAGCTGGAGCTGCTCCTCAAGCTCCGGGAGGCCGAGCACGTGTCCTGGCGGGGAATCCACCGGGCACCCCTCAACGGCCAGGGCGTCTATCCCCGGCCACAGCAGACACCGCTACCGGTGTGGCTGGCAGTCGGCGGAACCCCCGAGTCGGTGGTGAGGGCGGCGACGCTGGGCCTGCCGATGGCGCTCGCCATCATCGGGGGCCAGCCCGAGCGGTTCGTCCCGCTGGTCGAGCTCTACCGCCACGCCGCGGCCCGGGCCGGCCACCACCCCGCCACCCTGCCGGTGAGCATCAATTCCCACGCCTACGTGGCCGATACGTCGCAGCAGGCCGCGGACGAGTTCTATCCGTCCTACGCCGAAGCCATGACCAGGATCGGACGTGAGCGGGGCTGGCCGCCCATGACGCGCCAGCAGTTCGATGCGTCACGGGGGCCGCGGGGCGCCCTGGCCGTCGGGAGCGTCGATCAGGTCGTCGAGAAGATCCTGTTCGAGCACGACCTGTTCCGCAACGACCGCTTCCTGGCCCAGTTGAGCGTCGGGCCGATGCCGCACAAGCGGATCATGCGGGCAATCGAGCTCTTCGGTACCGAGGTCGCTCCTGTCGTCCGGGACGAGATCGCCCGTCGTACCGCTTAAATCACTTAACACGCCTATCTTTTTGGCCTTATAACTGCCACACTCCGTCCCTGTGCTCTCGCGCCGGATTACGATGGCCCTGGTCGCGGCCATCACGGTCGCCGGGCCGCTGACCCCCACCCCCCTTCAGGCAGCGACCTACCCACCGAACCTCGGGCTGCCGGGCAGCCCCTGCGTGCCCATCGACGCGGGTCCGATCTCCACGCCGCTCGGCCCGGGCGTCTCGACGACCGGCCTCGGCCCGGGAGCTCCTGCCTACTACGAGGTCGGCCTCCCGACCGGTGCGTACGCAGGGCTTCGCCCGAAGGCCGTCATGCTGACGATCCACGGCGGCGCCTGGTTTTTCGTCGGCCCAGCCGCGGCCGCGACAGAGCGGCTGGAGGTGGAGCGGTGGCGGGCCGCCGGCTGGCTCACGGTCAACATCACCTACCGAGGGTGCGCCGACAGCATCGCCGACGTCTCCTGGTTCTACCAGCGAGTGCGCCAAATGGTCGGACCCGGCTACGAGGTCTGCGCCACCGGCAGCTCGGCGGGAGGGCATCTCGCCACCCTCCTGGCTGCGACGTTCCCCGATCTCGGGTGCGCGATCGGCCAGGCTGCGCCCACCGACCTGACCGGCCTGGCGACGGAAAGTGCCTTCGATCCCTTCGACTATGCCTTCGACCAGACGCTCGGCCCAACCCTCATCCAGGGCTGGGCAGGCGCCGCGTTCGGCGCCGACCCCGGCTCCCTTGGCGTCGCCAGCCCGATCCTCCACGCCGCCGGCGTTCGTGCCCGCCTGCTCCTGGCGGAGGCCTACGAGGACATGGCCGTGCCCTTCGAGCAGGCCACCGATCTTGCGGCCGCGATCAAGGCAGCTCACCCCGGCGCGTACGTGGATACAGACCGTCTCGCTGCAGGCTTGGACAGCTTTGTCCATGCGGGAGTCTCGCCGGAGGCACTGACGGACTACCGCGCCCGAGAGGACGCCCTGGTCGCTCCCCTCCTGCCGGTCCCGGCGATCAACGACCACGGTCTCTTCATCCCACCGGGCGCTGCGCTCACGGGCTCGGCGACTGACACGTCGGCGGCCATCGCCTCCGTTGCCGTCACCTTCACGCCCTTCTTCGGCGGGCAACTGGCAGTCCGGCCCGCTTCTTGTTCCGGGTGCGGCATGTCGTCGGTGACTTGGTCGGTGGCAACCTCCGGCCTCGCTGCGGGCTTCTACACGGCTGTAGCTGCGGCAACGAGCGCCGCAGGCAATGTCGGGTACTCTTTGATTCCAGGGATCAACCTGCTGATC
>JAOPZY010000022.1 GCA_025963875.1 Actinomycetota bacterium | reverse complement strand
CGAGCAGCAACGCCACGAGCAGGATGCCGGCGAGCGGCCGCCTGCCGGAGGCGGGGTCATGGAGCCTCACGGGCTACAGTCTCGCTTTTCGACGACAATCATTGCTGGACCCAGCTGACCCAGCTGGCAAAACCCGGCCCGAGGCGCCCCTCAAGGCGCCGGATCAAGGGGAGGGGGCCCTGCTCCGGTCAAGACCAGCCGAGGATGACGAGCGTGCGGCGATGAGCACCGACCCGAACGCGCCCCGTCCGGCCCGCGCTCCGGCCTCCCACACCTTCGCCGGACGGATCCGGGCCTCGATGCTGGTCAAGATCGTGTCACCGGTGATCGGCGCCCTCGTGATAGGGAGCGTCGCGACCGCCCTCTTCGCCGGCTGGCTGTCCGGGCGGCCCAGCCCCAGCGAGATCTCCGCCACCGACCTGCTCATCCTCGGGCTGCTGCTGGTAGCTGCCGCCGTCGCCCTGTCCTGGGTCACGATCCGGATGGTGACGAGACCGCTCCGGATGCTGTCGGGCACCGCCCGGCAGGTGGCCGCCGGCAACCTCGACGCCCGCTTCGTCCACACCTCACACGATGAGATCGGGCAGCTCGCCTCGGCCCTCGAGACCATGAAAATGGAGGTGCGCTCCCAGCTCGAGCTGATCGGCAGCCAGGCCGACGCCCTCCAGGAGGCGTCGCTCCGCATCACCTCCGCACGTGACGAGGAACGCCGCCGCCTCGCCCGCGACCTCCACGACGGGCTCCAGCAGCAGCTCGTCGTCCTCCAGATCGGCCTCGGCATGGCGGCCGAACGAGTAAGCCGCGACCCCGCGGTGGGCAAGGCGATCTTCGCCGAGCTGGGGGCCGAGGTCGAGCGGGTCCTCGACCGCGTCCGGGAGGTGAGCCACGACCTCTACCCCTCGGTGCTCAGGGACCTCGGGCTCACCTCCGCCCTCCGGTCCCAGGCGGGCAGGATCCCGATCACCACCCGGATCACGACCGACCCCGATCCGCTCCCCCGCCTCGCCCGTGACATCGAGTCCAGCGCCTACTTCATCCTCTCGGAGGCGATCGCCAACGTGCTCAAGCATGCCGAGGCCTCCGAGATCGCCATCGCCCTCACCATCGAGGAGCAGCGGCTCACGATCACGGTGTCCGACAACGGCGTCGGCTTCCAGCGCGACGCCGACGCCGACCGCCACGGCCTGACCAGCATGGACGACCGCATCCGCTCCCTCGGCGGCGACCTCTTCATCACCTCCGGGGCGGCCGGGACGGTGATCCGGGCCTCGCTGCCGCTCGACCCCGGGCGGGCGCCGCTGCCCAGCCGGCAGGGTGGCGAGGCGCTGCCCGCCATCGAGCAGGTCCTCGCGGAGACCGTCGGCGCGGGAGTCTTCGTCGGGCGCGAGCGCGAGATCGGGACGCTCCGCGACCTGTTCCAGGAGGCCGCAGCGGGTCGGGGCCGGCTGGTGCTGCTGAGCGGCGACCCTGGCATCGGCAAGACCCGCACCGCCAACGAGCTGGCCACCTATGCGAGCTCGCGCGGCGCCGAGGTGCTGGTGGGGCGCTGCTACGAGGGTGGCGGAGCCCCCGCCTACTGGCCGTGGATCCAGGTGCTCCGGGCGTACATCCGGGGGCGCGACCTCACGGACCTGTCGACGCTGATGGGACCGGGGGCCGCCGACATCTCGCAGATCGTCCCCGAGCTCTCCGGACGCCTCCCGGAGGCCGCCGAGCCTGCGGTCAACGACCCACGGCAGGCTCGCTTCCGGCTCTTCGATTCGATCACCTCGCTGCTCCGCAACGCCGCAGCCGCGCGCCCGCTGGTCATCGTCCTCGACGACCTGCAGTCGGCCGACACGCCCTCGCTGCTCCTGCTGGAGTTCCTCGCCGGCTCGCTGGGAGGCTGCCGGCTGCTCATCGTCGGGACGCACCGCCTCGGACTGTCACCGGGGCACCCGCTCGAGAAGACGCTCGTCGGCCTGCGGGGGGAGGCGGCCACGACGATCGTCCTCCCCGGCCTCCGCGAGGACGAGGTGGCCCGGTTCATGGAGGTCGCCACCGGCGCCAGGCCCGCCGAGCCCGTCCTCTCGGCCGTCTACCGCCAGACCGAGGGCAACCCGCTCTTCGTGCGGGAGGTCGTCCGCCTGCTGGCGGCCGAGGGACGGCTCGAGGGCGAGGCCAACGCGGCCGCCTGGGACCTCGACATCCCCGAGACGGTCCGGGAGACGATCGGGCGTCGCATGGACCATCTCTCGCCCGGCTGCAACGATGTGCTTGCCGTAGCATCGGCCATCGGGCGGGAATTCGACCTGCGCGTGCTCCAGCGGGTCTCGGGCATCCTTGCCCACCGCGTGTCCGCCGCGCTGGACGAGGCCGTCGCCGCGAGGGTGCTGGTCGAGCTCCCCGGCGCCGCGGCTCCCGGCTCCTACCGCTTCAATCACACCCTCCTGCGAGAGACCATCTACGGGAGCCTGGCGCCCCGTCGCCGGCACCGGCTCCACCGCCGCATCGCCGAGGTCCTGGAGGCGATGTACGGCGACGGCCTCGATTCGCACCTCGCCGAGCTGGCCCACCATTACGAGGCGGCGGGCAGGCGGCGGGGTGGCATGCGGGCCATCGACTACGCGGCACGAGCCGGGGAGCGGGCGGCCTCGCTGCTGGCCTTCGAGGAGGCATCCCGCCACTACGAGCGGGCGCTACGGTCCCTGGGCGAAGGCCGGAAGGCGGACCGGGGCATCAAGGTGCCGGAACCTCGGCGATGCGACCTGCTGCTGGCCCTCGGCGAGACGCAGTGGCGGGCCGGCGACACCCCGAGGGCGAGAGGGACCTTCACCCAGGCAGCCTCGATCGCCCGGCGCCTGCACGACCCGAACCGCCTGGCCGCCGCCGCCGTCGGCTACGGGGAGGGACTGGGCGCCTACGAGTTCGCCGAGGGGGCCGACGACGTCCTCGTCGGCCTGCTCGAGGAGTCGCTCGCCGCCCTCGACTCGTGGCGGCCGCGCCCCGTTCGCCGCCGGCACCGCCGGGCGGGCGACTCGCCGCAGGCCACCACCGCGCGCCTGCGCGTGAAGGTGCTGGCCCGCCTCGCGGTCGAGCTGTACTACACCGACCAGGTCGAGCGCCGGGCCGCCCTGGGCCAGGAGGCGGTCGAGCTGGCCCAGACCCTCGGGGACCCCGCCGCACAGCTCATCGCCCTCTACGGCCGGTTCCGGTCGGTGCTGGGGCCGGACGCCCTCGACGAACGCCTGGCCGCCGCCGAGGAGATCGTTCGCCTCGGCGAGGAGATCGGCGACCGGGAGACCGCCTCGCGCGGCAGGCACCTCCGGCTCGTGACCCTGCTGGAGCGGGGGGACCGCGCGGCGGTGGACGAGGGCATCGAGACCTGGGCCCGCCATGCGGAGGAGCTGCGCCAGCCGCTGTTCCGCTGGCAGGTGTTGAGCTTCAAGACGATGGTCGCCCTGCTCGAGGGCCGTTTCGCCGACGGCGAGGGATTCATGAAGGAGGCGCTGAAGACCAGCGGGCACGGCCCGGGCCAGGCCGCCCAGATCCGGTTCGGTGCCCAGCGGTTCCTCCACCACTGGGGGCGGGGCCGCCTCGAGGAGATGGAGGCACAGGCTCGCGAGATGGCCGACCGGTACCCGTGGCTGCCCGGCTGGCGCACCGGCCTGGCGGTGATCTACGCCGAGCTCGACCGCCCCGTGGAGGCGAGGGCCTACTTCGAGGACCTGGCCGCCGCCGACTTCGCCGACATGCCGCGGGACGGCAACTGGCTGGGGTCGATCGCCATGGCGTCGCTGGCCTGTGCCTACCTGCGGGACTTCCGCCGGGCGGCGCTCCTCTACGACCTGCTCGAGCCGTACGAGCAGCGCTGCATCGTGGTGCATGCGGGAGGGTTCTCGCTCGGGTCGGCCGCCACCTTCCTCGGCATCCTCGCCGGCACCCTGGGCCGCTTCGAGGAGGCGGCGCGCCTGTTCGAGACGGCCATGGCGGCCAACGAAGCGCTGGGGGCGAGGCCGATGACGGTGATGACGCTGATCCAGCACGCGGCGATGCTCACGTCGCGCAACGGTCCGGGCGACGCCTCCACGGTCATCGGCCTGCTGGGGCGGGCCCTGGATATGGCCCAGGAGATGGACATGCGGCGGGCCGCCACGGTGATCGACGACCTGCAGCGCCGGGCCGAGTCGCTGCGCCGGGTGGCGGGGTCGGCGGCGGGCTAGCCATCCCCCCGGAAACCGGTCCTACGGCCTGCAGACGAAGTCGATGGTCGACGTGGCGCCGGG
>JAOPZY010000256.1 GCA_025963875.1 Actinomycetota bacterium | reverse complement strand
CCGCCTGGGAGATCGCCTGGGCGGCGAAGGTGTTCGTCTCGATGATGTCCGCCCCCGCCTCCAGGTAGCGGCGGTGGATCTCCCTGATGATCTGCGGCCTGGTGAGCACCAGCAGGTCGTTGTTGTTCTTGAGGTCGCAGTGCCAGTCCTTGAACCGCTCGCCCCGGTAGTCGCGCTCCTCGAGGTCGTAGGTCTGGACCATCGTGCCCATGGCGCCGTCGAGGACCAGGATCCGCTCGCGCAGCAGGGCCGTGAGCTCGTCGGTGCGGTCGGGCTGGACAGGATCTTGCATCTCAGATCGACTATAGCCGGGTGCCTCGGGGCTCCCTCCCAGGCTCAGACCTTCAGGAGGTCGGCCGGCTGCGGGCCCGGCACGCGGCCCCTCCGCCGGAGGAACGGCGAGGGGCGCGTGGGCAGCGAAAGCGTCGACTCGAACTTCGCCAGGCGCCTGGCCATCTGGAACGGGAAGTACAGCGGCAGGTAGCGAAGCTCCCGCAGCTGTCCGTAGGAGAGGGAGAGAAGGAAGAAGAGGGCGAAGATCGGGGCGATGACCACCACGTTGAGGGTCACCACCACGGCCAGGGTGTGGCGGGCCGTGGGAGCAAGGATCGATGCCGCGACGGCCAGCATGATGAGCGGGGTCCGGAGTTAGGCGGTCGGCGGAAAGTCCGGACGCGCCCACCATCCGACCATCTCATGGCAGTCAACGAGCAACCCGCTGGGGCCCGGCGGGCACTTGGGTGGCCAGAACGGTGGCGACGAGGGCGGGCGCGCACAGCATACGGCACCGCTGAGTTGTCTGACTGTCTCGAAGTCAGTCCTGGCTGTGGCGGCTTGGATCTGCCTTCAGGAAGCGGCGTCGGGTAGAGCGTTCCGAGCCCCATCTCGACCTTGAGATGGCGACGCCAACGAGGTACAAGACGCAGGCCAGCACGATCACCAAGGCCCCCTCGCTTGCTGCGGTTTGGGGGTGACCCAGCCGACTGAGAAAGTGGGGGGTAGGCGACGGCGCCGGCGCGTCTTTCGGTTGCGTTTGGAGGTTGTCGAAGTGCTTGATCACCGCAGACGACCCGGATGCCTGCGTGGCCACGGAGTGCGGAAGGTGCTCGTGCGCAACGTGCTCGTGGGGCGTTGACGAATGCGGGGTTACGCGGTGAGGGATGTGCTCATGGGGCACCGTCTCGTGGGGTGCGGTGTTGTGGACTGCTGCGACCTCGGGGACGGCTGCTGGGCTCGGAGTCGTTAGAGCCGGTGAGGGCTCGATCACCGTCTGGGCGGGACTGGGTTCGATGGCTGCCACTACGGGTGCGGGAGCAGGGGTGGGCGTGGGCAGCGGTGTCGGAGTGGGGGTGGGGGTGGGCGGCGGAGTGTCCGCCGGGGTCGGCGTCGGTGTGGGCATGTCAACCGGTGTGGGTGTGGGCGGAAGACCGTCATCATCGTCCCAGGTGGGCGTGGGCACCGGCGTGGGATCGGCCTGGCCTGGCGCGTGCCTCTTACTGTCTTGGCCGCCCCCGGCGGTCGCGCTGACGGTGCTCCCAAGCGGATTGACTACGGCGTCAGGGGCGAGGGCGGAGGTTGCCCCGGGCCCATCCACAGCCGCTGCGGTTCCGGACAAGGCTGCCCCGGCCCCCGCGAGGGCCAATGCGGATATCGCCACGAGACCAGCCCAGGACCAGGCGCGGCTGGGCCGCAGTCTGTGCTTTGGGCTCTGCTTCACCTTCCCCTTTCCTTTCGAGGCCTGAGTTGATTGAGTATCTGGTCGCCCGGACATCCCAGTCTCGGCACTCTATCGGCGGAGCAAGACGGGCGTCGTAGGGCCCTCAGGCCGAGAGCTGCTCGGAGGCCGCCTCTTCTGCTACCCAGTTCTCCTCTTCGACTGCTACCCAGTTCTCCTCTTCGACAGCCGTGAGGTCGATGACGGGGGCCCGGACCTCGCGGGCCTGCAGGAGCAGCGCCTCGGCAGCCACGACTTCCTGGCTCTCCACCTGTTCCATCAGCGCGTTGACGGCGACAACCGCCCCGAGCAGCGGCATGGTCATGCCGAGGCCCTCGGCGAATCCGAGGAAGCCCCTGGCGTCCTTGGGGAGACATGCTCCGCCGTACGGGGCCCCTCCGCGGATGCCGTAATCGATGTTGAAGGATCCCTCCGAGGAGCGTGCCACCGTCTTGGCTACGTCGTTGGACGGAATGCCCAGGCGCTCTGCCACGAGCCACATCTCGTTCCAGAAGCTGATCTTGGTGGCGTTGTAGATGTTGTGGCAGCACTTGATCATTTCGGCGGTTGCGGGATTGGGGAATGTACGCATCTCTCCGCCCAGCGGCCGATAGAGAGTCTCCAAGCGCTCGATGGTGGCTGGATTCCGGGATCCGATCACGGTCATCCATGGGGAGAGGAAATCCTCGAGGGCCGACAGGGCGCGAAGGAATTCAGGGTTGGAGGCCAGAGCGAACCCCTCATCCACCCGCTTGCCGGAGGTCTGTTCCAGCAGTGGCTGGATCATGCCTTCCGTGGTCCCAGGCGGAACCGTGGAACGGACGACAACTGTGTGCAGCTCCCGGGCGTGCCGCAGGGCCTCTCCCACCGCCCTGGTCCCCGCCATGAAGGCAGACAGGTCATAGCCCTGTCCGTCAACATAGGGAGTGGGCAGCGTCATGAGGACCACGGCCGCTGCTCCTCGCAGATCGATGCGATCCGTTGCATCGAGGCCCTCGCTGGCCAAGGCTTCCAGCCGAACCGGATTCACGTCCACGAATGTGACATCGTGACCCAATCGGGCCATACCCTTGCCGGACGCTGTGCCAACAACTCCAGACCCCACCACAATGACGCGTGCCATGACCACCCCCGGGAGGATCCACTTTGTACGCTTCGCCGGCGTAGTGACAAACTTATCGCGTTAGTCTGCCCATGAGTGCTATCGGCTAGTCAAGGGGAAATGCCGGTAAACCATTACGAAAAGTTAATGTAAAAAGTACGGATACCCGCCGTTCACATACCCGAAACATTGGCATTGAAATGGACCCAATCCGCTGAAGGATTGGTTGCCTGTACAGCGCGCGACGGAGGTACAGCGGGCGACGGGGGACGGCCGGTCACGGGGACCCGTTCGATGCCCGTGTCGCCCACCCGCTCTGGAAGCGCGGTTCTATACTCTCCGAATGGGGCAACCCGATGTCGACGAGTACCGGCGCAGCCTCCCGCCTGACGAATCAAGCCGTCCATCGAAGCGCGGTCGCGTGGCACTCGTAGTGGCAATCGCCCTTCTCGCCTTGGCGTTGGCCATCCTTACATCGGTGCGGCACACGGCCCCGCCTGCCCGGCGTGGGATCCAGAGCGCGATCCCGGTGGACGCATTCTGGTCGCCAGCGTTCACGACCCGCCAAAGTGGAAGCTTCGGCGACCAGAACATGGAGGTCATTCCCGAGCCGGCCGGACGCTTCCCCTTGATCCTCCGCGTGCATTACCCCAAGGGTTCTGCCAGCGAGCTCGTGAAGAACAACAACGGTGCTCCCGTCGGCGGAGGGCAGCGGTATCTTGTTCCTCGGAACTCAGTCCCTGCTGACTCGCTGGCTCTTCGATATTTCGTCCGATTTCCTAACGGGTTTGACTTTGTGAAAGGCGGAAAGCTACCCGGTCTCTATGGTGGGATCCAGACCAGTGGTAGACGGATACCAGATGGCACGAATGGCTTGTCGACCCGGTACATGTGGCGGGCAGGGGGGGCAGGCGAGGTGTATGCCTACCTGCCGACCAGCCAGGAGCACGGGACCTCCATCGGTCGAGGAAACTGGACGTTCTCGACCGGCACGTGGCACGAGATCCAGCAGGAGATCGTCCTCAACGATGTCGGGAAGGGCAACGGCCGGATTACGGTGTGGTTCGATGGAAAGCGCGTCCTCGCGGAAACCGGGGTCCTGTTTCGCTCCAGTGCCAGCCTGCAGATCGAGGGTGTGCTGTTCTCCACGTTCTTCGGTGGAGGCGATTCCACCTGGGCAACGCCCGTCGACACGTATGCCGATTTTGCGGACTTCACCGTTAGTCCTCACGCCGTGAACGAGCCGGCCGCGGCGACGACGGGCTAGGCCCGGAACCTCTCCCAACCAACAGCCAGTGGTAGCGCCCAGACGTGCGCGGGTTTGCATCCCCTGACCCGAGATGGCTCAAACGGCCTATTCATGGGTCGTCGGTGCCGACCGATGAACTAGGAGCAGGGTCCCCCGCTCGCTCGATCGATTGGTGCCGCGCGATGAAAATGCTAAGGCTGCTTCTGCAACATGGGTCCGTCTCCCACCTTTTTTTGTCGCGCGTGGTGAGGTTTGGAAGTGCCGGCGCGCTGGCATCGCTGCTTCTGACGGGGATCGCGCTGGCTCCCTCCGGCAGCCTCGCAGGAGTCCCAACGGGCATCACCACGGCATCCGCTGCGACAGCCTCTGCGATTACGTACTACGTGAGTCCCAAGGGCAGTGACAGCAATAGCGGCAAGTCGTCATCCCAGCCTCTTCGGCTGATCCAGACAGCCCTGAAGCGCGTCCGATCCGGTGACACGATCAAGCTGGCGGCAGGTGCCTACCACGAGCAACTCACCACCCTCACCGCCGGCACGTCCGGACATCCCATCACGATCAAGGGTCCCGAAACTGGAAAGGATTGGTCTGGCCGGTACAAGGCAGTCCTCTTCGGGACCTCCCGGCTGGTGAGTGTGAACCACAGCTATTACGTCTTCGACGGTTTCACGATCGACGGCCAGGAACGTTTGTCGACGACGGCCTACCCCAAGTCACTCTCCAACGTGCGTGCCTTCAAAGACTCGGTCCAGACCAAGGTGGCCGACGGCCACCTTATCTACATCGGAGCTGCCGACACTTCCCGCAACCTCACCGGCATCATCATCCGGAACATGTTCCTCAATGGCGCTGGGGGTGAATGTCTTCGGATGCGCAACGCAGCGAATCACAATGAGGTAGCGGACTCCGTCATCCAGTGGTGTGGACTGTTCGGGCAGGGCCACGACGTCTCGCAATACAAGTACCACAATGGCGAGGGCGTGTACCTCGGCACCAGTCCGAGCTCCACGGATCAACCCATGTTCGCCAGCGACACCACGAACAACAACTACATCCACGACAACACCATCAACACGTTCGGCTCGGAGTGCCTGGATGTCAAGGAGAACTCCTATGGCAATCGCTTCCAGAACAACGATTGTGGTTACAACGACGAACCGCTCAGCTTCAACGGCAGCAACATCGAGTTGCGCGGCTACAACAACGTGATCGTTGGGAACCGCGTGACGCAGAGCCGCGGGTATGGGCTCAAGATGGGGAGCGATTCGGGGCCATACCTCCAAGGGGGAAACGCCATCCAGAACAACAGCTTCTCGCCGGCGGCAGGCGTGTCGATCACCAACAAGCAGATCGGAAGCCAGGGAACCCTCTGCGGGAATACCTTCGACACTTCGAGGATCCAGACGGGGATCTCGATGGGAGATCTAGGTCTGATGGCGCCGTGTGGTTGAGGATTCGGGCCCTGTCACCCACGCACTACGTTCACATCATGGGCCAGCTCCGGCAAGGAAAGGGGGTCCTCTGACCGGCCACTGGGGCTGGAGGTGGGCGGCGCCGGCGCCACCGGAGGATCGTGGCGCTCGCGGATCCTCCGAATCAACTCGACCAGCACCGCCACGAGCAGGACCGCGGCTCCGAAGATCGTCAATGGAGCGACGGGGCGGGTGGAGGACAGCGATGTCCCGGTATGGCCAGCGAGGTTACCGCCCGATAGCGGGACGATAGCGCGGACGTCGGAACCGGTGACGTTGGCCATCCCCCCAGGTTCGAAGGCGATCCCGATGCTGTCGGCGACAACGTGCAGCGACCGGCCATCCAGCACCGCTGAGTGCCGGACGACAACCCCCCGGCTGACCTGCGTCAGGGAGACTGAGTCGAGGATGGCGTTAACCCGCACGTCGACACCGACGGTGGCCTCGCTCACGGATCCGCCGACGACGGACGTACCTGGGCCGGCTATGAGGATCCCGAGCTTGCCCGGTCCCAGGACGGTGTTGGCAGAGACGATCGTCCCCGGGGCCTCATCGCCGATCGCGATGCCAACCTGGTTGCCGGCGACCTGGTTGGCCCGGACGATTGCGCCACTTGTGCCTTCGGTCGCGTTGATCCCGACTCGGTTCGACACTGAACGGTTGCGGGTTACCGAGGTGGCCCCAGAGCCCGAGATGGTGAGGCCATTGGCCCCGTTGTGATCGGCCTGGTTCCCCGTGAGCGTCGTGGTGTCGGATCTCAACCGGACGGCGATGCCGTCCCCGGCATTGTTGTGCACGTGGTTGCCGCTCACCGTGCTGCCCGTTGACGCACCGGTGACCAGGATGCCGTTGCCCCCGTTGCCGCTCGCCTCGTTGCCGTCCAGGAGGGCGGCGGTGCTTCCCTCTCTCACCTGGAGTCCGTCCTTTGCATTGCCTTCGAACGTGTTGCGCTGCATGATGAAGTGGTCGGACAGGCTCACATAGGCGCCGACGGCGTTGTGGTCGAAGCGCGAGTCGGTCACGGTCCCGGAGCTATGTTTCGTCCACGCAACACCGACGGCGGGTGCCCGATCCGATCCCAGGTAGGCCATCTCGCTCTTGGCCATGTCGACCCGGGACCCATTCTGGTAAAGCACGAACGGGCGACCCGCAACCGTTCGGAGGACCGGCTGGCCTGCCGGCGGGTCCCATGAGATGACCCTCACGCCGTCGAACCTTGCGTGCGCGTGATCACCGGCCAGGTACACCTCGGGAAGATTGATCAGGCGCACTTCCCGCACCGCCGGCGCGGCGAAAGTCAGGTCCGTGGAGGGCGACTGCACCACAGCGGCCCGAACCGCAAAGATGCCGGGACCGTCCTCGGCCAACCAGGCGGGGTCGGCCACTGCTGTGACCACTGATTCGAAGCCCACGGTTGTGCCGCCCGCGAACGGGATTGACCGAACGACGGCGGGGCCTTGGACGAGCTCAATGGCGGTGGGTCCGATGAGTACGACACGGTCATGAAGGGATACCGGACCGGGCGACACCACCGGCGGCGGTGGTGTGGTCACGACGGGTGAGGCGCCCCTGGTTACGGCTACCGCGGGGTGGCGGTGCGCCAGGACGTGGGTCTTCAGAGCAGCAACCACGGGCCCCACGAGGGCGAAGAGACACAGCAGTCCGGCAAGCAGGCGTCGAATCAACTATGAGTCTCCCTGGGTGCGGACAACCTCGCCATGTTCGACCTGTACCTGGCGAGTGAGCCAGCGCTGCTCCTTGATCGTGATGAGTGCCCAGATCTTGATGACCGCCATCACGATCGACACCATGATGAATGCGGGGACGATGCGCAGCTCCTCGGGGCGGTTGCGCAGATGGGGGAGTAGCTTGGCGCAGCGGCTGAGAAACCACCAGCACACCAGGGTGAGGGCGATGAGCCAGTGCCCGAGGACTACCGCGAGTATGAGGAAGGCAAGCGAGCTGAGGAGGGTGAAGCCGCTCACCATCTTGTCCACCATCATGAACGCCAGCATCGGATGCCTGAACGCCCAGCCTTCGCCGATCGCTCTGAGGTCGCTCCGCCATGTGTTGCGGGCCCACCGCAGGCGCTGCTTGCGAAACCCGGTGAACTTGGCCGGGAATGTGGACCATACGCGTGCATTGCGCTGGAGACAGGTCTTGTAGCCCCGCTTGATGGTCAGACACGTCAGGCGCTTGTCATCGCCGGACAGGCAGGGAATGCCGAGAAATGTCTCGTTCATGAATTCTTCACTGACGTCCTCGAGCAGGAGTCGGCGATAGACCGCCGTACGCCCTGACAGGCACGAGACCGCCTGTCCCACGACCGTTTGGGCTGCGAGCTCATCGAAATAGCGGTAGTCCAGGTACATGTCTGCTGCGTTCTGCCAGAGTGTACGCGGCTTGAAGACGCTCTGGCGGGTGCCGACACCCCCGACCTTCGGATCGACGAAGGGCTCGCACACCCGGGCGCGGACGTCGGGGGCCCAGATCGTGTCCGAGTCGACCAGAGCGACGAGGACTGTAGATGCCGCTTCCCACCCCTTGCGCAGCGCATCGCGCTTGCCCGGGACCTCCGTCATGATGATCCGTACCGGATATTCGGCGGCGATATCGCGACAGACCGTATCAGTGACATCGATCACGCAAATCACTTCATCCACGCCATTGGCAAGCCACGACTCTATTGCCTGACGAAAAATGTCGGGATCCTCCTGGTAGACCGGCGTCACCACGGCCAAGGACTCTCGGTAGCCGGTGGTGACGGGGCGGTAAAAGGCGGCGGGGATCCGGTGCACCAGCCAAGACAGCCACCGCACCAGGCCCAGGGCGCCCAGGGGCAGGTAGATGTACCGCAGGAGGTTCACCGGTGGACCCAAACCGGCCGGGACGAGACAACCATTGCCCGGACCGAGCCAGCCATCACCTTGCCGGCCGCCGCCACTCCTCCCCAGCGAGCCGTCGGATTGCGCGCCACCACGTCCCCCTTGACACCTCCATCCGTAGTGCTTGACTCGACCGACCCCCACCCATTCGGTAACATACGATACGTTTGCACTCTTAGGGAAAAGATGTGACCAGTTTAGTTTCAACCTGTTGATCCCGAGCCAGGTTTGGATTTCGTCGCCACAAATCCTGGTGTGTCACTGGCCCGCGCCGAGGGAACACGGCCCGTTACCAGTTTCCGCGGAGATCAAGCGCCTCTCCGCCTGGAGCCCTCGTCCCCACCACTGGAGGTTTGCCCGACTTTCCCTGCGTCTGCTCGTCGTGGGGGAAGCGCGGCGCCCGTGGCCATTGGGGTCGGACTCGGCCCTTCAGCGCGGACCAGGCAGCGGCAGCGACGCCGACACGGGGTCGGCTTCCCGGTCGGCGTCTGGGTATCCATCGCCGTACGGTGGCAGTCGGGAACCGCCTGCTTGATGGCGAACATGACATTCAGCCTCCCCACGACGTTGTTGATCTGGGTGCGGACGGCGTGCTCCTGGTCGATCATCGAGAAGGGAGCCGACCGGTGCTCGGCGAAATGGACCACGGCCTCGGGCTTGACCTCGCCGAAGAGGCGGGTGGGGGCTCCCCATCGCAGATGTCCATCGGCCGCCACTCGATCTCGAGCCCGGTCTCAGCCCGCCAGCGTGCAACCCGCTGCTCCATCGGAGCGATCGGCACGAGGCTGTAGGAGCCGCCCTCGACGTTCCACTGCCGCCGTACCAGGTTGTCGACCGCGACGACCCGATGGCCCGGCCGCGACAGGTGCAGGCACATCGGCCAGCCGAGGTATCCGTCGGCTCCAAGAATGATCACCGACTTTGGGCACGTAGTTTTCATCCATTTCTCTTCTGTTAACTTCGTGCCGGTTCTCCGGGAGGCGTGATTGTAAGTGTTTAAGACCTGGAACGGGAATGATTGAGGTACTTTGTTGAATTTACTGGATGAATTTAACCTTCATTTAACTCTCCGGTCTGCACCGAGAGATTTGGTGAGGCGCCGGCCGGGCGACGTAGTGAGCACCGGTATCCGTGCCGGTGAGGCCCCGGTCTGCGAAAATGGGCGGTCTGCGAAAACGAGATGCCCGCAAAGCGCAATGTCCGCGATCCGGCAGGAGGAACATCCAGGTGGGACGCCATCGCAACTGAGTACCCCGACAACCCCGGCTTCCGCAGCCGCCTCGACAAGTTGCTGGAGTCGGCGATCGCGGAGCAGGGACGCGAGCAGCAGGGCTTCATGGAGGTCCTGCAGGCGTCCCGTGACGCCCTCACGGCCGTGCGGACCGAGCTCGACGGGATGCGTGGTGTCGTCGAGCTGGTCGCCCGCCAGGATGCGATGGAGTCCCTCCAGCACCGCATCGAACTCCTGGAAGGCGAGCAGGCGTCCCTCAAGAAGGCGCTGACGGTCAAGCTCGACGGAATCGCCCGTACGCTCGAAGCCGTGGAGTGGCGCACCCAGGAGGGGATGTCGGTCCTGGCGAACCGCGTCGGCGAGCTGCAGAGCTCGTTCGGGGACGGGGACCTGACGGCCACCACCGTTGCTGCCCTCAAGGAGCTCGGCGAGAACATCGAAACCCGCCAGCAGGAGGTTGCGGAGGCGATCCTCAAGGCCCTCGACCCCGTCGGTCGGATCATGCAGGTGGTCCAGAGCCGGCTGGTGCGGGCGGCATCCGAGCTCGCGGTCGCTCAAGGGTCCCTGTTCGCCCGTCTGGCCGAGCGGGAGGAGCGCCTCGAGCGCCAGCGCGACCAGATCCTGGCCGACCTCCTGGACGAGTTCGCAGGGGTCGCCAAGCCGCGGGAGCGCAACCGGATCGCTGCGGGCCTGCGTGAGGCGGACGACAACCGCAAGCAGCGCAGGGATGCCGGCCGGACCCGCAAACGCGACGGCAGTTTGCCGCCGCCTCCGCTCGATGCCTACGGCGTCGGGATGGTGGGAGGCCAGCCGCCTCCCGGTGGGAACTACGTGTCCGGGCCGTCCGGCCCGCACCAGGTGTCGGCCCCGGCTGGCCCGCACGACCTGGCCGGCCCGACCCCGGTTCGCGAACAGGGGGTTCGGGGGAGCTACTCCCCCGAAGAAGGCGATGCCGGGCGCCGCGGCCGTCGCAGTCGCAAACCGCCCCTATAATTTGCCCCATTCTTCTCCCGCCGCCCCTCCCCAGTCCTCGCCTCGGTCCTCCTTCGGCATGACCGAGCCGGACGCAATCCCCTGGCCGCTGGTCCTGGCGGTCGTGGTGACCCGCAACGGGCGTCGCTGGCTTCCCACCTGTCTCAAGTCCCTCGCGCTCCAGTCCTATCCGGCCCTCGAGGTCGTCGTCGTCGACAACGCCTCGGAGGATCGGGATCTGGTGCCTGGCCTGGTCGAGCAGCTCTTGCCCGACGCCTCCGTCATGCACTTCAGCCGTAATGTCGGTTTCGGGGCCGCCGCCAACCGGGTGCTCGAGGTCTCCCCGGACGCCCGGAGGGCCGAGTACTACCTCTTCCTCCATGACGACGTCGCTCTCGACCAGGACTGCGTCGGCCTCCTCGTCGCGTCGGCCCTCGAGACCGAGGCGGGCGTGGTCGGCGGCAAGGGGCTGTCCTGGGACGAGCCCGAGGTCCTGCTCGAGGTCGGGATGTCGGCGGACGAGTTCGGCTACCCGGTCTCGGGCCTCGAGGAGGGTGAGATCGACCAGGGCCAGCACGACGTGCGCCGGGACGTCCTGTTCGTCACGAGCGCCTGCATCCTGGTCAGCCGGGCGACGGTGGAGCGGGGGGGCTCCTGGGACCCCGCGTACTTCCTGTTCGGGGAGGACCTCGACCTGTGCATCCGTGCCCGGATGCTGGGGTTCCCCGTGGTGGTGGCGCCGAAGGCGTACTTCTACCATGCGATGGCGATGGCGACGGGGCGGCGCGAGAGTCCCCCCGCTCAGTCCATCCGCTACTTCACCCGACGCAACCGGTTGCGGACCATCGCCAAGAACACCTCGACGACCCGGGTGCTGCTGCTCGTCGCGCTCTACACGGGCGTGCTGGGGGCCGAGATGGTGCTGCTGGCGGCCCTCCGGCGCTTCAGCGAGATCCCCCCCTACCTGCGGGCCTACGCGTGGTTCCTCAAAACCGTGCCGGACGTCGCCCGGCGGCGGCGCGCGATCCAGCGACGCCGGAAGATCTCCGACCGGCGGGTCCGCCGGTACATGGTGCGGGATCTTCCGCGCGCCCGGATCTTCCTCGAGCGCCGGCTCATGCAGTGGGGCGAGGAGACCGTCCGGCTCGGCGCCAAGACCTTCGCGAACCTGACCCCGGGCGCCATCGCCTCGCGCCTCGGGCGCTGGGCCCGGTCGCCGTCGGCGCTTGCCTCCCTCCTCATTGCCCTCGTGCTGGTGCTCGCCGCCCGCCACGTGCTGCTCGGGCCCCCGGTGGGGGCCGGGTCGCTCTGGCCGTTCCCCGTCGAGACCCACCGGTTGCTCAGCGATTACTTCGCCCGTTGGCGTGAGATCGGACTCGGGACCACGGGGGCGCCGTCGCCCGCCCTGCCGCTGTTCTGGCTGGTCGGGATCGCCGCGTTCGGCAACGCGGCGCTTGCCCAGAAGCTGCTGGTCGGCCTGCTGCTCGCCCTCGGGCTCTTCGGCATCAACCGGTTCGTCAAGCGGCGGACGACCTTCATCCCCGCCCGCATCGCGGCGGTCGCCATCTATGCCCTGGCGCCGGTCATGCGCCTCACCATGGTCACCGGGGACCTCGGCGCCCTGGCCCTGTACGCCGCGGCCCCGTACCTCCTCGAGATGGCCCTGCGGATGCTCGGCCCCGCCCCCGGCGCGGCCCCGCCGGGTTCGCCGGGCGGGGGAGTGCGGCCAGCGGTCCCTGCCTCGTCGGACGCCCTCGCACGCCAGGCCATGCGCCTCGCCCTGCTGAGCGCCGTTGTCGTCGCGTTGGCGCCGAGCGCGCTCGTGGCGATCGTTGCGCTCTGGCTCGTCGCCGGCTTCCGGGCGCTCAGGGAGCGTCCCTCGTCGGGCGAGGCGCCCCGGCGGCTGGCGTGGCTGCTTGGTTCCTCGGTCGTCGCCGCCGTGGTCCTCGTCCCCTGGTCGCTCGAGGCCCTGCACCCCCACGGGGCCATCCTCGGCCCACTCTTCGCCGGCGCGGGCGGGGGCAATGCCCTGCGGCCCCTCTGGTCGCCGGTGAGCTTTGCGCATGCGTTGCTGCTGGCTCCCGGTGTCTCGACCCTCGCCGGGCTCGCCGCGATCGCCATCGTCGTGGGATCGCTCCTGGTCGTCTCGACCTCGCGGCGGCGGGAGGTCCGCGTCCTCGCCAGCGTGATCGTGGTCTTCGGGTTGTGGGCGGGGCTGGTCGCCAAGGGGTGGCTCCCGGCGCCGGTCGCCTCCCCGGCCCTCTGGCTGGTCCTGCCGCTCGTCGCCCTCGCTGCCTGTGCCGGCTACCTGCTGGCCGGTCTTGCCCAGGACCTCCCTCGCCATGCGGCGGGTCTGCGCCATACGGTCGGGGCAGGTGCGGCGATCCTCTCCGCCGCCGCCGTGCTGGGCGGCTGGGTACCGACGCTGGCATCGTGGAGCGCCCCGCCGGCCAGCGCCGTCACGGGGACCGGTCCCGAGTCGGCGGCGCTGGCTGCGGTGCAGGGTTCGGCCGCCACCAGCGACAGCCAGTTCCGCGTCCTCTGGCTGGGGCAGCACTTCGTCGACCCGCTCCGGACGGGCCTCAGGCCGGAGAGGACGGTGCCCTACGTCGTCACCGGTCCGGACGGGCTGTCCCTGCTCGACACGGCACCGCCCGGCGGTGGGCCGGCCGGTGCCTGGCTGTCCAGGGGGGTCGACGCGCTCCTGGCAGGGCGCACCCATCTGGCCGGGCACCTCCTGGCGACCGCGGGGATCCGCTTCGTGATCGTCGACCACGCGGACGCCGCCACGATGCAGGCGGTCATCATCCAGCAGGACCTCGCCCTGCAGCAGCAGCTCGCCCAGGTCGACATCTACACCAACCTCGGATCCCTCCCGATCGCTGCCCTGGCGCCGCCGCCGCTCGAGGCCGCGGCGGCGAGTGGCAGCAGCGACCCCGAGGCGGTCCTGCGGGCGCAGTGGCCCCCCGTACCGGCGGAGAGCGGTCTGGGGCGGCGGTCGCTGGGGTCCTTCTCCGGGCACGTGACGGCGGCCATTCCGTCCCGCTCCCTCGTGCTGGGCGAGGTCTACAGCCCGGGATGGAACGCCACCATCGGGGTCGAGAGCTTGCAGCACGGCGAGGCGTTCGGCTGGGCCAACCGTTTCACCGTGCCGCCCGGCGCCTCCGGGACCGTCCGGATCAGCTACGCAGGGGAGTGGATCCGCATTGCCTGGGTGGTCGGCGGAGGGGCGCTGATCGCGCTTGCGCTGGCAATGGCGTTCGCAGCCCGGATGCACAAGGCCGACGGGAAAGGGCCCCCTCCGCTCCTGGACGTCAAGGCCGAGCGTCCTCTGGCGCGGGTGCCGAGCTCCCGGGTGCGCGTCGTGGCACCCACCCCCCGGGCCCCGGCACCGGAGGCCCCTCGCCCTCGCCCTCGCCAGGGGCGTCGCTGATGCGTCGAGCGGAGCTCACCTTCGCCCTGGTGATCGTGATCGTCATGGGCGGGGCCTGGGCGCTCGACGGCATCGTGCCCTCGAGGACCGCCGCCAGCCCGGTGACCGTCTCGGCGACCCCGGCGCCCCTCTCGGAGGCCTGGTACTGCCCGGCCCCGACGGCGCAGGGCCTCGGGTCGACCGTCTGGACGGCCAACCTCGGCGCCGGGCCGGTCCACGTGCGCCGCTCGGGGACGGGGGCGTCCGGGGCCACCGCCGAGGCGGACCTCGGCGCGGGGACCCTCGGTGGCGTACCCGCCGCCCCGTCGGCCGCCAAGGTGCCGGTCACGGTCGAGGCCTTCGGCGGGGCCACCGGCAGCCACGTTTCGACGCTCGCCGCGATCATCGGCGGGACGACGGGCCGGTGCAGCCGGCAGCCGGGCACGCGGTGGCTCTTTCCCGTCGCCAGCACGGCGCCCGGCTACGACAGCTACCTGCTCGTGACGAACCCCTTCCCGGAAGAGGCGGTCGTGACGGTGCGCGTGCTCGGCGACAAGGGCGACCAGATCCCTTCCGGTCTCAGCCACGTCGAGATCCCGCAGCTCTCCCAGACCTCCCTGTTCCTCGGCGACTTCTTCCCGGAGATGGCCTCGTTCGGGCTGGACGTCACCGCGTCACGGGGCCGGGTCGTGGTCGGCCGGCTGCTGCGGGTGGCCGCGCGGGATGGGACGCGCGGCGTCGCCCTGGACGTGGGAGCCACCGCCCCGAGCGCCCGCTGGCTGCTGCCCGGCGGCGACGTCCCGGCCTCGGGCGAAGAGGACATCGTCGTGGCCAACCCGAGCGACCACGAGGCGCTGGTCAGCACCGTCTACATGGTCGAGAGCGGGACGGGACCGGTGGGGGTCCAGGACGTGCCGGTGCCCGCCGGGGGCCGAAAGGCGATCAAGGTGTCCGATCAGGTCCCGGGCGGGACCCGTCACGCAACGATCCTCACGTCGACCAACGGTGTGCCCGTCGTTGCCGAGCGCCTGACGGTGGGGCCGCAGGGCGCCTACCAGACCGTCCAGGGCGCCCCCGCCACCGCGGCACGCTGGGTCGTGGCGGCCGGCTCGGCCGCCGGGGGCACCGACACCCTGGCCCTCGTCACCGACGGCCCGGACAAGGCCTTCTGCAAGGTGACGATCCTCACCGCTGCCGGCCCGCTGGCGCCGGCCCCGCTTGCCAGCGTGGGGGTCACGCCCGGGCAGCGGGCGAGCATCGACCTGACCCCCTACCTGAACGGCCAGCCGGCGACGGTGCTGGTGGATGCCACCAACGGCAAGGTGGCGGTGGAGAACGACCTCGTCCTGCCGGCTGCCTACCGGGAGACGATCGAGACGGCCGGAACCCCCCTGGGCTAGACCTCGGGCCGGGAGGTTAGGTAATTTTGTCAGCTATAGCAGCACTTTTTTACCTAACCTCGAAACACGCCACATTTTGTCACCACTCACCGCCATAATGGGTATATGTACGGTGCTTTACATGACCTTTGCGCATCACAACATGGCTTGATCTCCCGAGAGCAGGCCCTCAAAGCGGGCATGTCGTTCGCCGAGTGGCGCTGGCTGGCAAGCAACAACAACTGGCGGAGGGTGTATGCCGGGGTCTACGGCCGGGTGGGGGCGCCCCAGACATGGGAGCAAGCCCTTATGGCCGGGTGCCTCTCCGGCGACGCCATTGCCTCTCATCGGGCAGCTGGTGCGCTGTGGCGGTTGCCGGAGATCGAGCCCAGGCTCGAGGTCATCATCCCTCAGCGTCGCAAGGTGGTCCTTGAGGGCTTCGAGGTCCACCGGACCACCTTTGTTCAGCCGGTGGACCGCCGAAGGCTCAACGGGATCCCGGTGACCTCACTTGCCCGAACGGCGATCGACCTGTCCCTCGAGATGCCCGCGATGGCCCCGGGGCTTGTGGATCACCTGATTGCCAAGCGCAAGGTGCCCCTCGCCCTGCTCTCCAACCGCCTGGAGGCGATGGGGACCAAGGGGCGCAAAGGGGCGGGGGAGTTGCTCGAGCTACTGGAGGAGCGCAAGGGTCACCGCCGCCACGTCGACAGCGGACTGCAGCGCAGGTTCGAGAAGATCGCCCTCGACGCCTACAGGGCCGGGCTGCTGCCGGAGCCGTTCTTCGAGTACCCGGTCCAGCTCTCGGACGGGCGCTGGAGGTACCCGGACACTGCGTACCCGTACGTCTCGACCGGCTTCGAGGCTCTCAGTTACGAGCATCACTCGACGCTCCCGGACTGGGCCGCCGATATCGAACGCAACATCGACCTGTTCGGCGAAGGGTGGTTGATCGTTCCTGTGACCGAGATCAAGGTTCGCGACCCGGTGCGACTCGTCGGCGCAGATGGCTCGGATCATTGCGGTCCGGGAGGCCCACAGAACCTAGGACCGAGCCACAGATTTACCAGCCGAGCTCCGACAGGCGCTCGTCGCTGATGCCGAAGTGGTGGGCGAACTCGTGGATCACGGTCTGGCGCACCTGGGCCCGGATGGCGTCGGGCGAGCCCGCTACCCGTTCGATGTTGTCCTGGTAGATCGTGATCCGGTCCGGCAGGACCCCGGCATAGCCCGTGCCCCGCTGCGTGAGGGGGATGCCGGTGTAGAGGCCGAGCAGGATGGCGTTGGGAGCGAGATGCGCCCCGCCGGCCTCGGGTCCCGGCAGGTCCTGGACGACGACCTGGACGTTGGAGATCGCCTTCATGAGCCTGGGGGGCAGCTCGTCCAGGGCCTCCCCGACCAATACTTCGAACTCGTCACGCGCAAACATGCCCACGCGTCTAAGTGTAGGGGCGACCGATTCGCAGGTAGGATCAGGTGACCGGCCACAGATAGCAGGAGAGTGAACCCATGGCGACCCAAGTCAAGATGCCGCAACTGGGCGAGACCGTGGTCGAGGGCACCATCACGCGCTGGCTGAAGCGTGAGGGAGAGGCCGTCGGCATGGACGAGCCCCTCGTCGAAGTGTCCACCGACAAGGTTGACAGCGAGATCCCTTCCCCCGTTTCCGGCACCGTGAGCCGGATCCACGCCGGGGAGGGCGAGACCGTCACCGTCGGATCCGTGATCGCAGAGATCGCGGGCGCCGGCGAAGAAGCACCACCGGCTGCGCCTTCGGCGCCGAAGCCGATGCCGGAGGCAGAGAAGGCGGCTCCTGCGCCGAGGGCCAGCGAGGCTCCCGCCGCCGCGCCTGCCGCGGCCCCCAAGCCCGCCCCGGCGGCGGCCCAGCC
>JAOPZY010000171.1 GCA_025963875.1 Actinomycetota bacterium | reverse complement strand
ACGGTGCGGATCTGGCCGTCGTCACGGATGTTGCCGGGATTCAGCCGCAGCCCCTGCACGCCCGCCTCGAGCGCCATGAGGGCGAGGCGGTAGGAGAAGTGGATGTCGGCGACGATGGGGACGCCCGCCTGGGCGACGATCGCCGGCAGTGCCCTGGCGTCGCCCTCGTGGGGCACCGCAACACGGACGATGTCCGCCCCCTGGGTGGCGAGGGCGTGGACCTGGATCAGCGTGGCGCCGATGTCCTCGGTCTTCGTGATGGTCATCGACTGGATCGAGATGGGCGCGCCCCCGCCGATGTCGACCGTGCCGAGGCGGATGCGCCGGGAGAGGCGACGTGCACAGGCGACGCTGGTCTCAGCGTTCATTATGGGCATAGACAAATCCAGTGAGGAATGGGCATCTCATTCTGTGGAAAATGCATCTTTGGGCAGAAGGGGTGTCCTCGAACGACTCGGGATGCTAGTCCACGATGCGGCCGTTGCCAAGACCTAATTTGGTGCATTCATAGCAGAAGATGATGATCAGTGGGAGGAGTTTTAATCTCTTGGAAACGAGAAACACCATGATCCCGAGAATGACTACGGGAATGACTACGAAATGACTACGGTCCTGGGGGTTGCCCGCGTACGCGGGGGCTCGCTAGACTTGTTGGGGTCGGAGGGGTGGAGATGACTCGCGTGTCTCCGCCGATCAGCAGCAGACCCGATCACCAGTCACCCCGAGGGAGGTGCCCGTGGTAGCGACCGGTGACCAGTTCTCGCCCGCTCCGGCAGCCACTCCTGCGTCGAAGCAGTTACGCAGGCCGATGGCCTTCATCAACCTCACCGAAGACCTCGTGCACTACGTTGTCGTCGCCGCCCTCCTGGTGCTGGCCGGCATGGCCCTCTACAAGACCGGCATCGATCTTCTGGGGCGGCATCGCGACCTGGCAAACCGCGTCATCGACGGCCTCAACGGTGTGCTGTTCGTCGTGATCGTGCTGGAGCTGATGACCACCGTGGTAGCCCATTTCGAGCATGCGGGGTTCCAGCTCCAGCCCTTCCTGATCATCGGCATCATCTCGGGCGTGCGCCACATTCTCACCGTCGGAGCCCGGCTGAGCCTGGCGGGGGAGATGACGGGCCGGGTTTTCCGCCAATCACAAATCGAGCTGGGCGTCGAGGCAGGGGTCGTACTGGGTCTCGGGCTTGCCCTCTTCCTGGTACGCGTGAAGGAGCAATCGCAGCCCGGCGAGTGACCCACACGGTTGTGGCGCCGGGCTCCCGTCAGGGTTGATATCCGCCTGCCAGCCACCGAGAGAAAAGCTCGACCTGCTCCGGCCCCCAGGGCTCCTCGCCGCTGTTTGCCGGGGGCATCTCTCCGACGGAGACGCATTCATGGACGTGGCGGGCATTGGCGTGGTCGTTCGTCGGGTCACTCATGTAGGCGTAGTCGCTCAGATGCACCCTGAAGCCATCCATGTGCTGGATGTCCTTCTGCGTGAACAGCGGGAGGATGCCGGCTTCAAAGCTCACCGTGTCGTCCACTACGTTCTCCGATCCGTGAGGAGTCCCCCATATCGATTGAGACACTTGCATCATCCCAGTGGCGGCACGAGCTCGGGGAGCGACGCGGGCGACGTCGCGCCCAGGAGCTGCCGCAGCCGGCTGGCGCTGAAGAGGTGGCCTGCCTCCTCCGCGAGCGCAAGGGCCTGGGCGGCCGTCTCGGGTGCATCCGGGTCCCCTCGTGCGATGGCAAGTTCGGTCAGCGCGAGCCGGACCTCGAAGTCCATGACCGTCCCCGGGAGGGGGTGGACCACGAAGGACTCGGCAGCGCTGAGGTGGCCCTGGGCGATCAGGACGGAGACAAGCCGGGCCGAGACCCAGGGAGAGTACAGGGGGAGGCGTTCGGCAAGCTGCAGCGTTTCTCGTAGGTTTGCCTCAGCCTGCTGCAGGTGACCGGTGGCCTGCTGGGCGATGCTCAGAAACAGAAGGGTCGCCAGCGTGTGCTCCCGGTGGCCGAACCGGCGTGCCCGGACGAGCGTCTCCTCCAGTTGGCTCGTCGCCTCCTCAGGCTTTCCGAGCGCTGCCAGCGCGAAGCCTCGCATGGTGAGCGCAAAACCTTCACCCTCGATGCACTCGAGCATGCGCGCGAGCTCGACCATGGTCTCGGCCTGGGCCAGGGCTTCGTCGGCGCGGCCCGTCAACACCAGGGTGAATGCGCGCATCGCCTGGGTCGTCCCGAGCCGAAGAAGTTGGCCAGCGTCCTGGAACAGGTCGGCCGCGCGGCTGAACGTAGCAACGGCCTCCCTGAGTCGACCCTGGACGAGCAGGCTGGTCGCCCGCGCTTCGAGCACGCCCGCCACTCCCTGCGCGTCTCCGAGCTGCTCGAAGAGACCGAGGGCCTCGTCCGCTCTGGACGCGGCCTGTTCGAGGTGCCCCGTGTTCGCGTGGATGATGGCGCCGATGGCCAATGCCTCCGCACGTGCCGGGGGGTCGGAAAGAGCTTCGGTCAGGGCCAGCTCGACAAGCTCCTCCGCCTGCAGGTAGTCCTCGAGGCCGGAGGTGAGCACGGCCAGCCGAGCGAGGAGGTGCGCCCTTGCCGCCCCGGGGCCGACCTGGGCGAGGGCAGCCCGCAGGTCGTCCCGAGCCGCCGTCAGATCCCCTCTGCGGGCCCGGACCTCGCCCCTGATCTCCAGCAGCTCCGCCCGGGACTCCGGTGGGGGGTTCAGGCGCAGCCCCCGCTCGGCAAGCCGCTCGGCCTCGCCTCCGGCGAAGCGGTCGAGCCTGAGGCGCCCGCCCGAGCGAAGGCCCTCGCCGCAGCCTCGGTATCCCCGGCGGCCTCCGGGTGGGGCGCGATCTCCGAGGCATCCTCGTCCTCGGCGGAGAGGGCAGCGGCCAGGGCCTCGTGGAGCTGGGCACGGTCGATCGGCATCAGGTTCTCGGCGAGCGCCTCACCGATGAGGTCGTGAGCGACCGCCCATCCCTTCTCTCCCAGGCGGACCAGCCCGGCACGGGAGGCGGCGTCGAGATCCGCCAGCACCTCTGCCTGCGAGGCATCGCTGGCTCGGGCCAGGAGCCGGGCGGGCGCCTCCCGGCCGAGAAGGGCCAGGAGGAGGAGGAGCCGATGCACCCCCGGGGGGAGGACGGGAGCCCGCCGCTGGACGGCTCGGGCCTGTCCGGCCATGGCCACTTCCCGGGCCCGGGTAGCGGCATCTCCCCTTCGGGCTCGCCAGCGGCCCTTCTCGTCGGATTGGATGCTTCCTTCGCGTGCGAGGGCCCGGATCAGCTCTCCCAGGGCGTGGGGGGTGCGGTCGGTAGCTTCCGAGATGACTGCGGCAAGTTCCTCGTCTGGGACGAGCTCGGAGATTGCTTCGGGCCGAAGGGGCTCGAGTGCGACCGTCGTCACGTGACGGCCGAGGGCGGGGAGCTGGCTCAGGAACCCCGCCACCGATCCCGTTTTGTCGACCTCTTCGGGCCGGTACGCCAGCACCATCTGGATCGGGGCGCGCCGGATGATGAGCCCGAGGAGGTCGAGGCTGCTCCCGTCGGCCCACTGGAGATCGTCCACGACCACCAGGGTGCCCTGGGCGCCGAGAGCCCACATCAGGAGGGCCGATCCCTTGAGCGCCAGTGCCCGGCGGCTTTCGGGATCCAGCGAGCTCGCCCGGAGCGGCCGCAGGTCCTCCAGCTCCGGCACCAGCTGGGCCAGGGCTTGGGCCGGCCGGTCGGGAAGAGCCCCGGCCGCCTGGTAGTCCATGGCGAGCGCCTCTCGCAGCAGCGAGCGGGCCAGGGCCCAGGCATCATCCCGCTCAGGAAGAAAGGCTCGGGCGGCGATCACGGGAACAACAGAGCGCGTCGCGACCTCGGAGAGCAGGCGGGACTTGCCCACGCCGGCGATGCCGGAGACCACGACGGTGGACGGAGAGGCGCCGGAGAGGGCGAAGAGGATGGTTGCCAGTTCCTGCTCGCGCCCCACGAACGGGAGCTCCTCGAAAACCGCGAGGCCGCGAGCGACGGACGGCCGCCGCGCGATGACAGGCCCGAGCGGCTCCCTCCGGAGCAGCCGTGCCTGGAGCGCGGCTGCCTCGGGGGACAGGTCGATGCCGAGCTCCTCTGCAAAGCGGCGGCGAAAGGCGTCGAGGCTGGCCAGGGCACCGGCGACATCGCCGGCGGCTGCCAGGGCATGCACGAGCAGGAGCTGGCCCGATTCCTTGAGCGGGTCTCGGGCGACCGCGAGCTCTGCCATCGACAGCGCTGCCTCGATGTGCCGGAGCGCCAGAGCGGCGGCCCCGGCCGCCTCCAGGGCCTGCCCGTGCGCCCTGCCGAGCCGGTTTCGATACTCCTGGGCCCAATCCGCATGGGCGTTCTCTGCCAGCGGCTCCCCGCCCCACAGATCGAGCGCCGCCTGAAACTCCCGGAGCGCTGCCGAGGGTTGCCCCGCCGCCATCTCCCGGTGGCCCGCCTTCACCCTGCCGAGGAAGACCTCGGCATCCACCACGCAGTCCCCGCTGCCCGCGAACGAATAGCCGCCCCGGCGGTTGAGCAGGAGGTCGGGATCGCCGAACGCCCGGCGGGCAAGGTTGACCAGGACCCTGAGGTTGGCCGCGGGGTCGGCAGGCGCACGTCGGGGCCAGAGCGCCTCAGTCAGGGTCTCCCGGGGGACGAACTCCCCCCTGCGCGTGAGCAACACCTGGACAAGGTTGCGTGTGAGACGCTGGCGGAATGCGCTCGGGGGGATCTCCTTTCCTCCCCGACGGGCTGAGAAGCCTCCCAGGAGGCGAATCTCGATGAGCACGTTCCCCCACTCCGCTCATTTCGCCCGACCGATTCGGCAAGTAAAGCACTATCGGACGAATCTTGGCAATGCTGATGTATCGGAGTTGAGAAATCATTTTCGCGGTGGCTTCCGGGGTTCGCTGTTCTCCTGCAAGGCGTGTCGGATTTTGCCCCCTCACAGGCCGTCGCGAATTCCACTGAGGGGGGCCTCCGAGGTTGTACGCGGCCCGTTTTCCGCCCGAATTGCTCCGTTTCCGACC
>JAOPZY010000124.1 GCA_025963875.1 Actinomycetota bacterium | reverse complement strand
TGCAATGCCCCGGCATCGCCGCCCAGATCGCCGAGCGCAGCCGCTTCGTCAAGAAGCTTGATGCAACGCACCCCACGTACATCGTGCTCGGCGACTCCGCGTACGTGCAAACTGGGAACGGCGGAAGTCAGGTCGAGATGTATCCCTACCGGCGCTTCGTGGGCGCTGCCGACATCATCGGGTTGGCCGTCTACCCGTGCCGTGTACCTGATTCGGAGCCCTGCGACTTTGGTGAGATCGCCACAGCCATCAAGAGAGCCGACCAGGCCCAGATCCCGAACTACTGGGCGGTGATCCAGGACTTCGGGGCAACCAAGTGGCGGCGGCCCAGCGTGGAGGAACTGCAGCGTGAGTTCAGCCTCTGGGCGGCCTCCCGTTGGCAGGGGTACTTCGTCTTCAGCTGGGACTGGCAGGGCAGTTCCCTCGCACCCCTTGCCGATCACCTTGCCGCCCTGCAACGGGAGAACCTCAGGTTCAGCCAGAGCTTCTAGCGAGGGGTGGGTGAAGAAGTCGTCCGTATCCGGGGAAAATCTCACCCACCCAGCGGCAGGCTCCCGCAGGAATTCTGCAACTAGCCCGCCGCAACACCCACGATCGGCTTGTTCAGCGGGGTGCCACCCACAGGCCGTCCGGGGTGGCTGCGATGCCCACGATGGGCTTGTCTCCGGTTCTGCCGCGCGCGAGCCCTTCAGGCTCTGCCGGTTTTCTCCGCCAGCGCCTCCGCCTCGGCCAGCAGCTGGTCCACGGCCTCGAGGCCCTCGGCCCAGAACCCGGGGTCCGCCAGATCCAGGCCCACGATCTTGGCCAGCACCTCGGGGGTGTCGGAACCGCCGGCCCGCAGCAGGTCGAGGTAGGGCCCCACGATGGCCGGCCCCTCCTTCTCGTAGCGGCGGAAGATGGCGAGGGAGAACAGGTACCCGAAGGCGTAGGCGTAGACGTAGCCGGGCGCCCCGACGAAGTGGGGGATGTAGCTCCACCAGATCTTGTAGTTGTCTGTGATGTCGACGGCGTCGCCGAGCATTGCCCGCTGGACGTCCATCCACAGCTCGTTGAAGCGGTCAGGGGCCAGCTCGCCCTTGCGGCGACCATTGTGGATGCCGTCCTCGAAGCGGTTCATCGCCACCTGGCGGAACGTGGTGGCGATGGCGTCCTCGAGGCGGCCGACCAGCAACTCCAGGCGGCGGTTCGGGTCGTCCTCGGCGGCGAGCAGGCGCTGGAACGTGAGGGCCTCGCCGAAGACCGAGGCCGTCTCGGCCAGCGTCAGCGGCGTCTGCGCGTTGAAGAGCCCCTGCTCCCCGGCCAGGACACCGTGGACGCCGTGGCCCAGCTCGTGGGCGAGGGTGAGCACCGAGCGCCGCTCCCCCGTGAAGCTCAGCAACACGTACGGGTGGACGTCGGGGATCGTCGTCGCGCAGAAGGCCCCGGACTGCTTGTTCGGCCGGACGGCGGCGTCGATCCACCGCCGCTCGAAGAAGTCCGACACGATGGCGCCGGTGACGGGCGAGAACGACGAGTAGGCGTCGAGCACGATGTACTTCGCCTCGTCCCAGGACGTGGGGGTGGACGTGGCCAGGATCGGCGCCATCCGGTCGTAGTCGGCGAGACGGTCCAGCCCGAGCAGCTTCGCCTTCAGCCGGTAGTACCGCTGCGGGATGTCGTAGCGGGCGATCACGGCGTCGACCAGCGCCTGCACCGAGGCGTCCGAGGCCTCGTTGGAGAGGTTGCGGGAAGCGATCCAGCTCGGGTAGCCGCGGCGGTGGTCTTCGGTGGCCTTGTCGAGCAGCAGGGTGTTGAAGATGAACGAGCGGGTCCGCAGCTCGGACTGGAGCGCCTCCGTGAGGGCCTCGGCGGTGCGGCGGCGGAGCTCACGGTCGGGCTGCTGCAGCTTCGAGAGTGCTTCCTCCAGGCTGACCGGCTCGGCGTCGGGGTCGATGCGGATCTTGAGGGCCGAGGTCAGCTCGGTGAACAGACGGCTCCACGCCGACGAGGACGTCATCGCCTTCTCCGCCATGAGGGTCTCCTCGGGCTCGGAGAGCAGGTGGGGCCGGTAGCGTCGCGAGGCGGCCAGGAAGTGGCGCTGGGCTGCGACCGCCGGATCGGCGAGGAGCTCCTCGGCCTTGGCGTCGTCGACCGCCACCCACTCCAGCGCGAAGAAGAGGACGTCGGTGGACAGCACGGTGGACTGCTCCTCCACCCGCTGCAGCAGCGCCCCACGGGCGGGATCCGCGGTGTCGGTCGAGAACGAGAGGAAGGCGAAGGACTCGGCTCGCACGAACACCGACTGGATCCGCTCCAGCTCCGCCACTGCCGCAGCCAGCCCGGTGGCGTCGAGATCGGCGACGTGGCCGTGGTAGCGCTCACGGAACGCCTTGGCGTCGGCCAGGGCCTGAGAGATGTCGGTGTCGAGGCGGGGGTCGTCCGGGCCAGCGAAGAGATCGCCGAGCTCCCAGGCGACCGCCTCCGCCCCCGTCAGTGTTTGCGTGCTCACGTAGGAAACCTCCTGCTTGTCGGTGCCTGGGTAGTGTAGGCAGATGGAAGAACGAGCGGTACGGGAGTCCCAGGTGGTGCTCTCACAGAATATGGGCATCGAGGACGCCAACCTGGCGGGCTTCGTCCACGGCGGGGTGATCATGAAGCTGGTCGACAACGCCGCCGGGCTGGCCGCCATCCGCCACTCCCGGGGGCCGGTGGTGACCGCGGCGATCGACCAGATGAGCTTCATCGAACCCGTCCAGCTCGGCTCCCTGGTGACGGTGAAGGCGTCGCTCAACTTCGTCGGGAGTTCCTCGATGGAGGTGGGCGTCCGGGTGGAGACCGAGGACATCCTTACGGGCGAGCGGGCGCACACGTCCAGTGCCTATCTCGTGTTCGTCGCGCTCGACAAGGACACGGGCAAGCCCCGGGAGGTGCCCCGGCTCGTGGCCGAGACGCCGGACGAGAAGCGCCGTATGCGGGAGGCCCTGATCCGCCGGGAGACCCGCCTCGCCCGCCGGCAGAGGATCCTCGAGGCCCGGGCAGCCGGTGAGGACGCGGTGTAGCGGCGGGTTCGGCCTCCCTCAGCAATCCCTCAGGACGCCTTCAGCCCAGACGCTGACAATGAGTTGATGCACATTCTCGTGGTGGACGACGACCCCGCCGTGCGGGCGTCGCTGCGGCGTGCCTTGCGTCTCGAGGGCTACTCGGTGGGCCTCGCCGGCGACGGCGCGGGGGCCCTGGCCGCGGTCGACGCCGACGCCCCGGACGTCATCGTCCTCGACCTGATGATGCCGCCGCCCGACGGCCTCGAGGTCTGCCGGCGGCTGCGGCAGGCGGGCAACCACACGCCCATCCTCATGCTCACGGCCCGCGAGGCGGTGGGCAACCGGGTCGAGGGTCTCGATGCCGGCGCCGACGACTACGTCGTCAAGCCCTTCGTCCTCGCCGAGCTGCTTGCCCGCCTGCAGGCGCTGCTGCGCCGCCCAACGGCGACGGGCGGGGCCGGCTCGGAATGCCTGCGCTTCGCAGACCTCACGCTGCGCCCCGAAGGCTACGAGGCCTACCGGGGACGGCGGCGCCTCGAGCTCACCCGCACCGAGTTCCTGCTGCTGGAGCTGTTCGTCCGCAACCCCCGCCAGGTCCTCCCCCGCTCGGTGATCCTCGACCGGGTGTGGGGCTGCGACCTGGCGGCGTCCCAGAACTCTCTCGAGGTCTTCATCAGCTACCTGCGGCGCAAGCTGGAGGCCGGAGGCGAGCCCCGCCTCATCCACACGGTGCGGGGGGCCGGCTACGCGCTGCGCGAGGGCCGGTGACGTTCCGGGCAAGGATCAGCCTGGCCACGGCCGTGGCGGTGGGGTTCACGGTGGCGGGGCTGGCAGGGGCCACGTTCCTCGTGCTGAGCCGTAGCCTGACCCGCTCGGTCGACGACACGCTCCGCGCCCGGGCCACGGGGTTGTTCAAGGTGGCGCAGGCGGGCAGCCTCGACGCCACCGACGAGGCCAGGACAGAGGTCAACCGAGCCGGCGGCCTTGCCCAGATCGTCAACGCGGCCGGCACCGTGGTCACGCCCAAGGTGCCGCCGTTCACGGTCCCCCCGGGCGCCCTGGAAGTGGCGCAGGGACGCCGGGGCAGCTCCTTCGGGAACGTGGGCTCGGGAGAACGCCAGGTCAGGGTGCTGTCCGTCGACCTGGGGAACGGCACTGCGCTCGAACTGGGTCTCCAGCTCGACGAGCTCGAGCGGGACCTGCAGGTCCTGGCCCTCGTGCTCGGCCTTGTGGCCGGGGGCGGCGTCGTACTGGCAGTCGCGATGGGGTGGCTGGTCGCCCGCACCGCCCTGGCACCCATCGACCGGCTCTCCGCCGCCATCGACGGCGTCGCCGAGACCGCCGACCTCTCCCGGCGGGTCCAGGTGACCGGCCGCGACGAGCTCGCCCGGCTTGCCACCGACTTCAACCGCCTGCTCGCCGCCCTGGAGCAGTCCCGGTTGCTGCAGGCACAGCTCATCGCCGACGCCTCCCACGAGCTCCGGACCCCGCTCACCAGCCTGCGGACCAACATCGAGGTCCTGCAGCGGGCCGACGAGCTGGACCCTGCGGACCGGGAGGCCCTGCGCCGCGACGCTCTCGCCCAGGTCGACGAGCTGACGAAGCTCGTTGCCGACGTCGTCGAACTCGCCCGCGGCGAGGCGCCCGAGGCCCTCCGTGAGGAGATCGAGCTCGGGGACCTGGTGTCGACGACCGTCGCCCGCGCCGAGCTCAACGCCCGGGCCGTGGGCGTGAGCTTCGACGTCGACGTGGCCCCCAGCCGGGTGCGTGGAGCGCCGGGCCGCCTGGAGCGGGCGGTGGCGAACCTCCTCGACAACGCAATCAAATGGAGCCCTCCGGGTGGAACCGTGGAGGTGGCAAGCTCCGCGGGGGGCGTCACCGTCCGGGACCATGGTCCCGGCATCCCCGACGCCGACCTGTCAAAGGTGTTCGATCGCTTCTACCGGGCGTCCGCTGCCCGATCCATGCCGGGTTCGGGTCTGGGGCTGGCGATTGTCCGGGAGGTCATCGAGGCCGAGGGCGGCACCGTCCGGGCAGGCAACCATGCCGGTGGCGGGGCGGTGGTGGAGATCCACCTCCAGGCCATCCCCTGAGTCTGAGATGCACCGGGAAAATACGGCCGGGCCGGCCGGATCGCCCCTATACTTCGCCTTCCCGTCCGGGAGCGCTTCCCCAGCGAGACCCCCCCCGGAGCGAGACCCCCGGGGCGATGGAGGTGCATGTGAGGGCATCGGCATCCCTGCTGCTGTTCGGCGACGAGCAGATCTCCTTTCCGGGTATCCATCCTTGCGCGGCCGAGTTGAGGGCGGAGCCGGGGGCGAAATCCCCGCCGGCCGGCCCGGGCGTCTCGCAGTGTCCCGGCCAGCTGTGCTTCGGCCCTTCCCAGATGCTGCTGGAGGACGCCGATCCCGATCCCCGCCAGCCGAGCCTGCTGCCCGAGCCGCCGCCGTGGGACCTTGTGGAGCGTCCCACCGCCCCGGCGGCGCCCCGCCCCGACAGGGCGGCCCGTATCGGGCAGGAGGCCCTTTTCCCCACCACGGGTACCCTCGCGGCCCCTTCTGGGCGAATAGTGCACACTTAACAAAACGTAGGGGCCACTCTTTACGCGCCCCGCCCGGGGCCGACGGATGGGACATGACATGAGTGGAACAAACGGTTGGGAGTCCGAGCTTGCGGTGCTGACGATCGACCGCAACCGGGTCGTCACCAGTTGGAACCCGGGGGCGGCGCGGCTCTTCGGCTACGACGGCGACGAGATGGTCGGCCGCCCGGTGACGCTGATGGTGCCCTCCCAGTGCCTGCCGAAGCTCGAAGCGGTCCTCCATGCCTCGTTCAAGGGCGAGGACAGCGAGGCCCGGCCCTGGGAGCTCATCCGCAAGGGTGGCCAGCTCGTTGACATCGACCTCACGGTGGCGCCCATCGCCGATGCCGGCGGCCGGGCTTGCGGAGCCTGCCTGGTGGCTTTCCAGCGAACGGCGCCCCTCAAGGCGCCGGATCAGACTGAGGCGCCCCTCAAGGCGCCGGATCAGACTGAGGCGGCCCTCAAGGCCGGCCCGTTCGGCTCGGCAGAGATGCAGGCCACCTTCGACAGCACCCCCATCGGCATGGCCCTCGTCAACCGGAGGGGTCAACTCCTCAAGGCAAACCGGGCGCTCTCCATGCTGCTGAGCTACACGACCCCCGAGCTGCTCGGGGCCACCTTCGAGAGCCTCACCAACCCCGCCGACCTCGCCGTCGAGCGCGCCTACGTCGAGCAGCTGCTCGCAGGGGACATCCGCAGCTACCGGATGGAGAAGCGCTTCACCGCCGCCAACGGCCGCGACGTCTGGGTCTCCCTGTCGTCGACGGCCGTGGGAAAGGCAGCCGAGCCCGACGTCCTGCTGTGGCAGATGGAGGACCTGACGGGCTGGAAGCGCACCGAGCAGGACCTCACGCACCGGGCCTTCCACGACCCCCTCACCGACCTTCCCAACCGGAGCCTGCTGATGGACCGCCTCTCGCAGGCCCTGGCACGCTCGGGGCGCCGCCAGTCCTCGGTGGTGGTGCTGTTCATCGATCTCGACCATTTCAAGGTCATCAACGACGAGCTCGGCCACGATGCCGGCGACCAGATCCTCGCCACCATCGCAGGCCGCCTCCGCGGCGTGACGCGGGCCCACGACACGGTCGCCCGTTTCGCCGGCGACGAGTTCGTGATGCTCTGCGAGGACGTCGACGGCGACGAGACCGCCCGGGTCATCGGCGAGCGCGTCCTGCGGGCGGTGTCGGCGCCGCTGACCGTCGAACACGGCGAGGTGCTGACGACGGCCAGCGTGGGTATCGCCATGACGCCCGGAGCGCACGACCTCCCCGAGGTACTCGTCGAGCATGCCGACCGGGCGATGTACCGGGCGAAGTCGCTCGGCGGCGGTCGCTACGAGATGTTCTCCAGCGAGCGTCCCGCCCCCGCCGTCCGGCTCGGGGGCATCGCGTCCGAGCTCCGGCGGGCCGTCGACGAGGATGAGCTGCGCCTCCTGTACCAGCCGCAGGTCGAGCTCGGCACGGGCAGGATCGCCGGCGTCGAGGCGCTCGTCCGCTGGGAGCACCCGGAGCGGGGCGTCCTGCTGCCTGCCGACTTCATCCCCGCCGCCGAACGCACCGGACTGATCATCGAACTCGGCCGTTGGGTGCTGGCGGAGGCTGTCGAACAGGCGGTCCGCTGGGGTGATCGCTCGCCCCCGACCATCAGCGTCAACGTCGCCACCCAACAGCTCGCCCAGGGCGACTTCGCCACGGACGTGGCGAGTGTCCTGGCGATGTCCGGACTGCCGGCCAGCAGCCTCCGCCTCGAGGTCACGGAGTCGGCGGTCCTCGATACGATCCGGCTCGCGCCGACGTGGAAGGCCCTCGACTCCCTCGGCGTCCGGCTCCACGTCGATGCCTTCGGTTCCACGTCGTCGTCGCTCCGCCACCTGATAGGGCTGCCCGTGGACACCGTCACCATCGACCCTTCGTTCGTCGCGGGCCTGGGAACCGACTCGCCGGACTCCGCCATCGTCGAGGCCGTAGTGCACCTGGCGGACGCCCTGCACCTCCACTCGATGGGCGAGGGCGTGGAGACCGAGCAGCAGGCAGTCGCGCTCCGCACCATCGGCTGCACCTTTGGCCAGGGCTACTACTTCGCTCCGCCCCAGCCACCCGAGGCCGTCGAGGAGCTGATCGGGAAGCGATCCGGCTAGGGAACGATCCGATTCGGCCCGAGATCCAGCAGGCAGCGCCCCGGGGGCCGTAGCATCAACGCAATGGATACACCCGAACTGCTGGAAACCGAGCTCATCGCGTTGTCGCCTTCCCGGGCCGCGGACTTCAAGGCGTGCCCGCAACTGTTCAAGTTCCGGGCGATCGACCGCCTGCCCGAACCGTCAGACCCCTCCCGGGCACGGGGCACCCTCGTGCACGCGGTGCTGGAGCGGCTCTGCCGCATGCCCGCCGCCGAGCGCACGATCGGCACCGCCCGGGGCCTCCTCGGCGACGTGTGGGCCGAATTAAAGGAGCTCGACGAGCTGGCCGGGCTGGACTTCGATGCGGAGGAGGAGGCGTCCTGGCTCGACGAGGCGGACCGCATGATCCGCAACTACTTCCGCCTGGAGGATCCTGCCCGGGTGATCGTGCACGACGTCGAGGCCCGGGTCACGCACGAGGGCGAGCGCACGGCCCTGCGGGGCATCGTCGACCGGATCGAGGTCCGGGACGACGGCGAGTGGGTCCTCGTTGACTACAAGACCGGCCGCCCCCCCTCGTCGGAACGGGCGCTCGGGTCGTTCTTCGGCCTCAAGTTCTACGCCCTGGTGTGCTGGCGGGCCTTCGGGAGGATGCCGCAGGAGCTGCGGCTGATCCAGCTTGGCCAGCCCGAGGTCATCACGCTGCGACCGAGCGAACAGATGCTGCTCGGGCTGGAACGCCAGCTCGACGCGCTGGGCACGGCCATCCTGCGGGCCCGGACGACGGGTGACTGGCGGCCCCGGCCGAGCTGGCTGTGCGACCACTGCTCCCACCAGGCGGTCTGCCCGGCGTGGGCCACGAACGAGGCACCTTCCTCAACGAGCGTCTGTGAGCATAAAACGGCGTAGAACACCACTTTTTGCTCACAGAAGTCTCACAGCGACCACCGGCGATAGCTACGGGGTCCAGAGGCCCCCGCCCGAGCCCACGAAGGGGTTTGAGACCTGCTCCTGGCCGATGGTCGTCGGGGGGCCGTGGCCGGGGAACACCGGCAGGTCACCCAGGGGGAAGAGCCGCTCCCGGATCGACGCCAGCTCCTCGGCGGTGTCGCCGCCCGGCAGGTCGGTGCGGCCCACGGAGGCGTAGAAGAGCGTGTCGCCGGAGAACACGGCCTCGTCGGGGGCCACGAGGCTCACACTGCCCGGCGAGTGGCCGGGCGTATGGATCACGCCCAGGCGCATCGACCCGGCGACGAGCTCGTCGCCCTCGGCGTACGTGCGGTCGACCTCGGGCGACGGCGGCAGGTCGGTGCCGAGGAACAGGCGGCCTGCCTCCTGGTTGAGGGCCAGGATGGGTACGTCGAGGGCGTGGAGATAGAACGGGATGCCCGTCCTCTGGCGGATCGCATCGGCCGCCAGGATGTGGTCGAAGTGGGCGTGGGTGGCCACCGCGGCCACCAGGCTCAGGCCGTGGCGCTCGGCGGCCGCGAGGATGGCATCGGGGTCGTCGCCGGGGTCGATCACGATGCCCTGGAGCGTGACAGGGTCCCCGACCAGGTAACAGTTGCACTGCAGCGCCCCCACGACGAGCCGCTCGAACACCCTCATGGTCATACGCCCCAGGGTAGCGGGGCCCCGCTGGTACGGTGGGCCGATGGTCCCGCCGGTGGTCGTCGAGATGTCCATCGACATCGCGGCGCCGCCGGAGGCCGTCTGGGAGCGCCTGGTGGACTGGGAGAATCTCGGCCTCTGGATGAGGGAGGCCTGGGACTTCCGGGTCACAACGCCGCAGCGGGAAGGCGTCGGCGTCGTTGCCCAGGCGAAGGTCCGCATCGCCGGGATCACCACGCTGGACACGGTGGTCGTGAGCCGCTGGGAGCCACCCGAGTGGTTCCAGATCGAGCACAAGGGCTGGGTGGGGGGCCGGGGCCTCATGCACGCCCGCCGCACGGCCGCCGGCACGTACCTGTGGTGGCGGGAGACCCTGGAACCTCCCGTCGGGTGGCTCGGGTGGGCGGGCATGGTGGTGGTGAAGCCGGCGATGGCCTGGATCTTCAACCGGGATCTCCGGCTGCTCAAGGCCTTGGTCGAAAGTTTGGTCCCGGACAAGACGCCGGGTTAAAGTTCCGCGCGTGACGAAGAGCGCACAAGCGGATACACAGCGGGCAATCCGCGACCGGAGGGTCTTCTACCGCTGGCTGTGGCTCGTCTACGCGCCGCTGGTGCTCGGCTTCGTTGCCATGGTGGTGTTCCTGTCCGGCGTCATGCCCGGCTTCCTTGCGCTGCCCTTCGTGGCGCTGCTCGCACTGGATGCCGTCAGCGTCCGGCTCCTGGTCGAGCGGCGTCGCCGCAAGGTCACGCTGCGGGTGCCCCCGACGCTCTTGATCGGCGTCGGCGCAACGTCCGTGGCGGTGCTGGCGGGTGCGCTCCTTGCCTGGATGGGCATCGACCGCCTCTCGTCCAAGACCGGCCCGCCGCTGCTCGTCACCGGCTGCTTCCTGATGGTCGCTGCCGCATTCGCCCCCGCATTCAAGCTGCTCGACCTGGTGGCGCGGGTGGCGGGCCGGACGTTGCTTCGGATCGGGGGGGAGAAGAGCCTCCGGCGGCCACAGCCGGCCCGCCGCCGGTCGCAGCCCCGGCCCCGCAAGGCTGCCTGAGAGGGGGACCCGGCGGAGGCTGCACGGCCGCCCGCTCGAGGCGGGCCTTCTCCCGGCACGAAACACGCAAGGAGGGGGGAGAGCCCCAGCCGCAACAGGAGAGCCACCGTCAGCGGAGGGAGCCCTGGGCTCTCACCCAGCAGCCGCTGTGGTAGTGACGCCGTTCCTCCGGCTGGCCGGACGGAAACGCCACCACGTGCGCCGTCCCCGGCTCGATCGAGCCCTGGCAGTAGGGACACCGGTAGCGGCGGTCACCGGTGGTGGTCCTGACCTCGAAGCCTTCCCGGGCCAGCGCCGGCGGGCCGGCGATCCGGGCGGCGATCTCGGCCAGCTCCACCGTGGGGGGATCTCGATTGCCACGGCGCCGCGAGGTCGGGGTCCCCCTGGGGTAGTAACCGGGCGGGGTTTCGTCCCGCCGGCTGCGCCGAGGCACGCGTCAGGGCTTCACTTCGCCCTGCGCCGAGGGCCTCTGCTCGAAGAAGAAGGCCTTGAACGCCTCGGCGTACTCCGTGCCCGTCGCGCCCTTCTCCGCGGTCAGCTTGGCCATCTCCCTCACCCGGTCCCCCAGACCCCCGTACGCGCCGAGCTGGGACACGTGGGCCTGGAGTGCCCTGATCTTCGTGTCCATGTGGGCGCTGATGTCGACGTAGCAGTCGGGGTTGCTGGCCGTCATGAGGAGGGCAGCCTTGAGGGGATGGGGCCCGAAGCCCTGGTCGTAGAGCTCCGCCCGGTACAGGGGCACGGTCGTCGCACCGGGGTTGACCGCGGCACTGAAGGCGAGCCCGACCGCCCGGTGGTCGGGATGATTGAGGTAGCGCTGGTCGACGAAGAACGTCGAGGGATCGGGGCCGATGGCGACGTCGGGGCGCAGCCGGCGGATCTCGCGGATGATGTCGCGGCGGATGTAGTTGCCGTCCTCCAGATAGCCGTCCTCGTAGCCGAGGAACACCACGTCCTTCGCCCCTGCGGCTGCGGCGGCTGCCCGCTGCTCCCGTTCCCTGGTGGCGATGAGGACGTCCCGGGCAACGTCGGGGTCGTTGGAGCCCATGGCGCCATTGGAGACGACGCAGATGGTCACCTCGGCCCCCTCCGCGGCCATCCTGGCGATCGTGCCGCCCGCGCCGAACTCGCCGTCGTCGGGATGGGCGACCACCACCAGGGCGCTGCCCACCTCGATCCCGTTGAGATCCATACTCAGGGCGCCCTCCTTCCGAACTCGACAAAGGCGGCGTGGGTGGCCGGCATCGCAGCGGCGAAGAAGTCCTCCACCGCGGCGGCGTACTGACGGATCTCCCACATCGCCTGGTCGGCGTTGCGCAGGGCGATGAAGTTCATCAGCGCCCGTGCGTTCACGCTCCAGTAGAACTCCGTGTAGATACCCACCGGGAGCACGAGCCGGGCGAGCTCCCGGGCCACCCCCATCTCGAGCAGCTCCTGGTAGCGGTTCCAGGCCTCCTGGTAGTGCTTGCCGAGGAGGTCCTGCGCCCGGGTGGCGGTCTCGGGATCGACCGGCTCGAAGCGATAGGCGCCCGGCTTGCCCACTTGCGTGCGCACCTGCCCAGCCGACGGGATATAGAAGTCGTCGATGGCAGCGGAGTAGCGGAGGCTGTGCTCGTTGAAGCTGCTCCACCGGTGCCGCATCCACTCGCGGGCCACGGCGATGGGGCACCGGACGTGGAAGCGGAAAAGGTTGTGCTCGAACGGCGACGCATGTCCCTCCCGCATGAGGAAGCGGATGAGGCCCTCGTCCTTGGCGTCCACCTCTGCGTCGGGGCCCTGCTTCATCTGCAGGAAAGAGACCCGTGCCCCGTTCACCACGGAGAGATCCGTGGCCTCGGCGGCGTCGAGCCGCACGAAGCCGTGGTCGAGAACCTCGATGGTGTCGCCGACGGATGGCATCCGACGATCCTACCGTCCGTCAAAAGCTACGCCGTGACAAAAGGACCAAGGTCGGGGAAACTTCCCGCGTGGGCAAGCGGCAGATCACTCTTGGTGGCATCGGTCTCGCTGCCGTCGCGATCGCGATCGTCGCCTTTGTCAGCGTCAGCGGTACCCAGGCCCACCGGAGCCACCCCTCGTCGGTGCTGGGCCAGACCAGCCAGCGGGAGCCAGGGTCCTCGCCGGCGCCGTCGTCCCCGGTCTCGCCCACCTCCACCCCGGCACCCGCGCCCCCCGGGCCGCCGCCTCCGCCGCCCGATCCCTACATGCACGCGGGCTCCCAGGGACCCGACGTCCAGGCCCTCCAGCAGAAGTTGACCTCCATCACCTACATGACCGCCGGTGTCGACGGGAGGTTCGGCGGCGGCACCCGCGACGCCATGATCGCCTTCCAGAAGGTGAACGGCTTGAAGCTGTCCGGCGAGGCGGACCCGCCCACCACCGACAAACTCGCATCGGCGGGGTCCCCGACCGCTGCCTACTCGACGCCCGCCGACCACCTCGAGGTCGACGTCGGCAAGCAGGTGGTCTACGTCGTGCGCGGCGGGAAGGTCGCCAACACGCTCACGACCTCCACGGGGTCGGGACAGAAGTTCACCTCGCAGGGGGTGACCCAGCGGGCCTTCACCCCGAACGGGTCCTACAACGTCTACTGGAAGATCCCCGGCTGGCACGATGCGCCGCTCGGCCACCTCTACAAGCCGTCCTTCTTCAACGGCGGCATCGCCTTCCACGGCTACTACGACGTGCCGACCTACCCGGCGTCCCACGGCTGCGTCCGGTTGCCCATGGAGTTTGCCGACTGGTTCTACGACCAGGCGGCTCCGCCCGGGGCGCTGGTCTATGTCTACGGCGGGCCCAACGGCCCCAACCCGGCCCCTGCCCCCGAGACGTCGACATCGACGACCGCCCCGCCGGCGGCCAACCCAACGACGTCGCCGGGGACGTCGCCGGCACCAACCCCATCGTCCAGCGCGCCGGCGGGCTGCCTGAACGCGCTGCTGGGCCTTCCCTGCCCGACGCCGATGCCCACGCCGACCACCTCCACCCCGACGCCGACCTCCACGTCAACCACCCCATAGCTCACAATCAACCCTGACGCATCCCCCGGATGGGGCAATCCGTGGTGATGCTGGCATCCCCCCGAAAGACGCATGCTGGCACCCCTGCACCTGCGGATGGGTTAGGCCGATACAACTTCTACGCAGGTCTTCGTAGTCCCGCCGGGGGGTTTGGGGAAGCGGGACGGGGATCTTTGAGCAGCTGGACAGTTGAAGCTGGACAGTTGAAAAGGGGGGAGTCCGTTGGAAGTTCAGGCTGAATGTCCGTGGTGTGGGATGGTCACGTTGCGCCCAGCAGATGTCAGGTGCGAGGCAGCCCCGCGGTCTGACGAGGCCCTCTGCGAGATCAACTGCCCGGTGTGCCACCGCGTGGTCTACGCGAAGACGACCGGCGAAGGCGTGAGGATCATCAAGGCCGCCGGTGCCGCCGGCATCGCAGGCCTGGTGCCGTTCGAGCTGCTCGAGCGCCGTTCCGGGCCCCCGCTGCTCTGGGACGAGATCCTGGACGTGCTCGCGGCCCTCGACGGGACCGAGTTCCCGCAGGCGGAGCTGGCCGACCAGTTCTTCGCCGGGATGCCCCGGGTCGCCGAGCCTTCAGAGGACGTCGCCAGCCGCACCCAGTAGCTACCGCAACGAAGCAAGCAAAAGGGGCCAACTCGGCCCCTTTTGTTTTGAGTGCGGACCGACGTTGGGAGCGCAGCGCGCGCCGACGCGCGAAAGGCGACTATCCCCCCGGGACCCCGGGACCCCGGGCATGAAAGTGCCCCGAGTGGCCTTCCGGGCCGAAGCCCGCCTGCCTCTCGGAGCACGTGAATCATACGCCTGGCGTCCTGGCACCGTCAAGATGCGTACCCAAACCAGGCCCCCTCGAAGGACGCCTGAGCGAAGCGGTCTTTTACGACTTGTGGGTGACCTTCTCCTTCACCTCTGCTGCCTTGCGGCTTGCCGTGGTCCGGACGGTCTCCCCCGCCGCCTTCGTGGCGGACTTGGCCACCTCGGCGGCAGAGCGGGCAGCACCTGCCGCCGTGCCCTTGGCCTTCTTGACCTCCCGGGTGGAACCGAGCCCGGCGGCACCCGCAGCGACCGCCGTGGAGGCGACCTTGGCGGCGGCACCGATGGCCTTCAGCGCCTCGCCCGCCTTGACGCTGACCTCCTTGACCTCCTTGGAGCGGCGGATCTCGTCCTTCGTCGCCTTGGCGATCTTCGCCGCCTTGTCCGCGGCCTTCTGAAGGCTGAGTGCCGCTTCCTTCACCTTCTTCTGCGTCTCGCGCACCTCAGTGCGCAGCTTGCGGTCCATGCGTCCCTCCCTTCCTGAGGCATGCAGTCCTCGACGGAACTGTGAATTCTTTCCTGATCTATACCCGGTCTACCACCAAAACGTCAGGCAGGGGGTGCGGGCGGCAGATCGATCGGCGTGGCGGTCCGGGCGGCGACGCCCTCGTCGAAGATCTCGCTCATGAGGGCGTCGAGCTGATCACCGACCAGCTCCTCCCGCTCCAGCAGCTCGTCGCGGATCCGTTCCACGGCGAAGCGACGCTTCTTGAGGATCTCCGTCACCTCCGCCTTGCACTGCCTGAGAAGGGTATCGACCTCCTCCCGGATCTCGTCCCGAGACAGCATGAAGGCGATGGTCTGCTCGCCCCCGGCGGCGTTGGTCGGGATCACGCTGTAGGAGAGCAGGTGCTTGCCCATGCCGAACTGGCCGACGTACTGGAGCGCCAGCATCGTGGCCTGCTGGAGGTCGCCGCCGACGCCGCTCGTCGAGGTCCCGAACCAGATCTCCTCCGCCACCATGCCCGCCATCTTCACCCTGATGATGTCGAGCAGGTCCTCCTTGGTGCTGCTGTAGCGCTCCTCCCGCTCCATCGAGCTCACCAGGCCCAGCGCCTCCTGGCGCTTGATGATGGTGATGACCTGGATCCTCGCATCCTCGGAGCGCAGCTCGTGGCCCGTCACCGCGTGGCCGGCCTCGTGCACGGCGGTCATCACCTTTTCCTTGTCCGTGTACTTGACGGGCTGCTTGAGGCCGATCTCGTCGATGAGCTTGGCCTGCCAGATGTCCTCCCAGGTGAGGGCCTCGCGGCCGTCCTGCAGGGCCACGATGAGGGCCTCGTTGATGATGTTCTTGATGCGGGCCGGCGAGTAGCCGATGGTGACCTGGGCGAACTTCTCGATGTCGAGCGGCTTGTGGGCGACCTTGGCCAGGTAGTAGCTGATGACGTCGGTGCGGCCCTCCTTGTCGGGCAGGCCCACGTGGATCTTGCGGTCGAAGCGGCCGGGGCGCAGCAGGGCCGGGTCGAGCACCTGCGCCCGGTTGGTCGCGGCCATGACCAGGATGTTGTAGGAGGGGACGTGGGGCTTCATGTGCAGCAGGCGGCGGAAATGGCGTGACAGCCCCTTGGGCTGCACCATGCCATCCATCTGCACCAGGAGTTCGTTGACGATGCCCGCCCCCAGACCGCCTCCGGGGGAGACGAAGCGCTCGATACGCCCCATGAGGCCCGCACCTTCGGTGGCGGCGCTCGGCGAGCCGCCGCCCCGGGAGCCGATGGCGTCGATCTCGTCGATGAAAATCACCGCGCCGTCGTACTTCCGGCAGAACTTCTTGGCACGACGGAACAGGGCCATCACCCGGAGGTTGCCCACGCCCATGAACATGTTGGCGAAGCCGGTTGCCGAGGTGTAGATGAACGGGACGCCAACCTCGCCGGCCACCGCTTTGCCCAGCAGGGTCTTGCCGGTGCCGGGCGGACCCTCGAAGAGGATGCCATGGGGTGGGAAGCCACCGATCCTCTTGAACTCTTTGAAGCCCCGGAAGAGCTTCACCACTTCCTTCACCGAGTCGACGACGGGCCGCTGGCCCCGGACGTCGTCGAAGCCGACGTCGTACTCGTGGGGGTAGATGGTGTAGGACCGTCCCCTGGCCATGAGCCAGAGCATCGAGCCCATCTCCATCAGGATGGCACCGAGAAGGATGATCGCGATGAACAGCGGGCTCTTGGTCGAACCGTTGAGGACCGAGCCCAGCTTCTTGATGGCGTCGCCCGTGCCACACGCCCGCTGGACCCCGTCGGCGTTGATGCAGATGTAGTGGGTGAAGAAGTAGTTCAGCCCGACGAGAGCGATAAGGCTCAGGACGAGGATACGGGGAAGCCAGATCCGGAGGCGGTTTTTCCAGGGCACGAGCAATTCCAATCGCTCGAAGGGCTGCCGAAATGGCGCCCAAAAGCTTCAGGGGGCTGCCAACATGATACGGCTAGTCCCTTAATCGGCCTTTTGGGGGACGACCTTGAGGCCGGTCCGCGATTTATGAGCCCTTCGGGCCGTCCGGTGTGGCGTTTCCGGGCGGGTCGCCGTCATCGCCCCCATCGCCGTCATCACCGTGTTCGCTCCCGTTGCCATCGGCCGCCTTCGGACCGCTGGACCCGTCCTTGGCCGCCAGTTGCGCGTCCGGTTCCGACTCGGGCTCGAACACGGGCCGTTCGAAGCCGGACCGTTCCAGCAGTTCGCCGATCCGGGAGTCGGACCAGCCCTGTCGGCGGAGCTCGAGGGTCAGGTTGATCGGACCGAGGTGCCGTCCGCAGGTGGGGCAGTAGGACCAGACGTAGCCGCCGTCCGGCAGGCGGTTGCCGCACCAGGCGCAGGAATCTTCGCCCGTGCGGTCCTCGGAGAAGGCCTCGTAGCCATCGAGGAAGCCGAGGGCGTAATCCCAGGTGACGTACTCATCGGGGTCGGGCTCCCAGGCAGGCTCGTGCACCGGCGGCTCACCGGACTCCAGGATCTGGCGGAGGTTGTCGGCAAGCAGGTCCCAGCCGAGGAAGTGGTCGTCCTCGCAGTCCGGGCAGTAGACGACGACACCCTTGATGCCCCGCGAGGCAAGAACCGACTTGAGGGTGTTGACATCGATGAGGTCTTGCTGAAGAGCTTCCCGCTCCTCGGCGTCGATCTCCTCCGAGTCACCGTCGAAGTCGTCGGGGGGGTCGACGTGTTCTTCGTAGGCCATCTCCCCTATCCTACTCTCAGGCCCCCAGCATGCAGACCCCCAGCATGGCCCCGCAAGAGGGTGCGCATGAGAGCCGTTACCCGAACCACCATAGACGACACACACGAAGCCAAGGAGGAACGAGTGATCGAGGTTCGCATCGGCATCATCGAGAGCCCGAAGGAGCTCATCCTCGAGCTCGAGGAGGAGTCCAAGGAGCTCGTGGACAAGGTCAACACGGCGCTGGAGGAGGGTTCCGGGCTGGTATGGCTCACCGACAGCAAGGGCAAGCAGATCGCCGTGTCGGCCAACCGGATCGCGTACCTGGAGATCGAGGCGGAACGGTCCCGGACCGTCGGCTTCGGAGGCTGAGCCGCCTGCGCGAGTCCTGAAGAACGCCCGCAGGTCCCGGCGGGAAAGCCAACGGGGGCCCGGGCGCCTCTCATATAATCCCCGCTGATGGCCCCTCCGGGTAACTTCGCCTCCCTGCTTCGCGCTCGCCGCGGCTATCTGGGAACCGTCGGCCCCCAGGGAAGCCCGAGGGTACTGCCGGTGTGCTTCACGTGGGCCGGCGACATGATCTGGACCGCCATCGACGGCAAGCCGAAGAAGACCGACTTCCCCCAGCGCCTGCGGGACATCGGCGGCGAGCCGAAGGTCTGCTTCACCGTGGACCGGTGGGACGAGGACTGGAGCCGGCTGGCCTGGCTCCAGGCGAGGGGCCGGGCGCACGCCCTGCCGGAGGGCGCGGAAACCGACCGTGCCCGTGCGGCGCTGCGGGACAAGTACCCGCAGTACCAGTCCACCCCGCTCCAGGGCCCGGTGATCCGCCTCGACGTGGAGGACTGGGTCGGCTGGGACGCCAATACCGCCGACGACTAGAGGGCTGGGCTCCCGCTCAGCCGTCCATGGCCTGGCCCACCAGGGTGCCGACACGCTTCAGCAGCTTGACCGGCTCGAACGGCTTGGCGAAGACGTTGTCCGGCCCGATCATGTCCCGGCACCGGTCGAGGGCCTCGTAGCGGCCGCTGACCACGATGACCGGCATGAGCCGGGTGCCCGGGTTCGCTCGCAGGCGTGAGATGACCCGCTCCCCATCCACCTGGGGCATCATCAGGTCCACGATCATGAGATCGGGCCTGAGCTCGCCGGCCTTCTCCAGGCCGTCCTGCCCGTCGGACGCCTCGACGATGTCGTAGCCCTCCACCTCGAGCAGCACCTTGAGCAGCTCCCGTACAGAGGCATCGTCTTCGACCAGGAGAATCGTGATGCTCATCGCCTCGCTCCGCCCTCGATCGGGACTTCCACCCTACTTCGATCCGGCGCCTTGAGGGGCGCCTCGGGCTTCGATCCGGCGCCTTGAGGGGCGCCTCGGGCTTCGATCCGGGCTGCGGCTGCCGTTTATGCTCGACCATGATGGGACGGCGCCCATTGGTGGCGGTGGGGGCGGTGGCGATCCGCGACGACGGTGCCCTGCTCCTGGTCCGCCGGGGAAAAGCACCGGCCCTGGGGCGCTGGTCGCTGCCGGGGGGCCGCGTCGACTGGGGCGAGACCCTGTCGGACGCCCTGCGCCGGGAGGTGATCGAGGAGACGGGCCTCGAGGTGGCGCCCGGCAAGCTCGCTGGGCTGGTGGAGCGCATCTATCTCGACGAGGGATTCCACTACGTGATCCTCGACTACCACGTGACCGTCACCGGGGGGACCCTGCGGCCGGGCAGCGACGTGACCGACGCCCGGTGGGTGCTGCCCTCCGAGATGGTCCGGCTGGAGTTGAGCGACGGGCTGCTGGAGGCGCTCCGGGATTTCGGCCTGACGCTCTAGCGCCTGCTCAGACTTCGGGCGAGCGAGGCTCGATGGGAGGAGTGACGACGACGGGGGCCTCCGTCTCCAGCTCTTCTTCTTCCTCTTCCTCCTCTTCTTCTTCCTCGCCGTCCAAGGTGCCGGATGGCCTCGCCGGGAACTCCGACAGGAACAACGATTCGTAGGCGAGCGAGCCCAGCAGGCCGCCCAACAGCGGCCCTACCGTCCAGATGAGCCAGTTGGAGACGTGGGTGCTGGCGAGGGCAGGCCCCAGCCACCGGACGGGGTTCATCGCCGCCCCGCTGAACGCCGAGCCGGCGAGGCCCCCGACGATGACGGCCAGGCCCACCGCGAACGGCGCCACGGCCCGGGGGCCCCGTTCGTCGACGAACACCGCCCAGAAGGTGAACGTCAGGAAGAAGGTGAGCACGACCTCGACCGCCGTTCCCTGCAGCACCGAGACGCCCGCTGCCAGGCCGGGCGCGCCGCCGGAGGCGAAGTCGAAGGCGCTCTTCGGCATGATGGCCCGCAGCAGGAAGGCGGCGACGACCGCGCCGGCCACCTGGGCAAGGACGTACCCGCCGGCCTCGGAGAGCGACAGCCGCCGGGCGACGTAGGCGGAGATGCTGAGCACAGGGTTGAGGTGCGCCCCCGAGATCGGCATAACCGCCAGCATGGCAAGGGCCACCGCCAGCCCATAGGCGGCGACGATGCCGAGTGGCCCGAACGAGTCGGCCAGCCGCGTGTGCGTGAGGAAGACGTCGGCGACGATGGCTCCCGCCGCGATGAACACGACGATGAACGTGCCGATGAACTCAGCCAGATAGCGGCGGAACGCGTGCATTCGGCTCAACCTAGGTGCTGTAGCCCCCCGGGTCAAGCATCGCTCAAGCAGGCCTTAGACTTTGCAGTCCGTGCGCCTTCTGGAGATCACCAACGATTTCCCGCCCACTCTCGGTGGCATCGAGAACTACATCTATTCGATCGTTGCCCGGTGGGAACCGTCGGACGTGGTGGTCCTCACCCGAGCGACGCACGGCTCCGAGGCCGTCGATGCGACGTTGGACGCCGAGGTGCGGCGGGAACGGGTGGCCACCCTGCTCCCGACCCCGGGCTTCCAGGCCAAGGTCCTCGACCTGCTGGCCGGGACGCACTTCGACATGGTCCATTTCGCCAGCGCCACCCTGCCCCTGTCCCTCCTCGGGCCCCGGATCCTGCGCGCCACCGGCATCCCCTATGCCGTGACGGTGCACGGAGGGGAGTTCATGATCGGCGCCAAGCTGTTCCGCCCCCTCATGCAGCAGGCCCTCGGCGAGGCGGCCGTCGTGCTGCCGGTGTCGACGTTCACGCAGGGGGCGGTCCTCCGGCTCCTGAAGGACCCGCCGCCGACCGAGGTCGTGACCCCTGGCGTGGATCCTGCCCGCTTCGCTCCTCAGCCCAAGGACAGAGCAGGACAGGGTCCCATCATCCTGTGCGTCTGCCGTCTCGTGGCCCGCAAGGGCCCCTCGACCCTCATCGCCGCGCTCCCCCGGATTCTCGCCCGCCACCCCCGGACGACCCTGCAGATCGTCGGCGGCGGCTCCGACCTCCGGCGGCTGGAGCACGCCGCCCGGGCCACCGGCGTGAGCTCCTCCGTGCGATTCGTGGGCCCCGTGCCGTGGAGCAGCCTGCCCCGGTACTACGCCGCAGCCGACGTGTTCGCCCTTCCCACCCGGGAGCGCTTCTGGGGTCTCGAGACGGAGGGCTTCCCGCTCGTCTACCTCGAGGCCGCCTCGGCCGGCCTGCCGGTGGTCGCCGGCGCCGCGGGCGGGGTGGGCGAGGCGGTGGCGGACGCGGAGACGGGAATCATCGTCGACGGCCGCAGCTTGGACGAGACGGCGGCCGCCATCATCCGCCTGCTCGACGACCCGGCCCTCGCCCGCAGCATGGGAACGCTCGGCCGGCAGCGGGTCCTGAGCGGCTTCACCTGGGACGAGGCTGTCGAGCAGTTCCGGACGGCGCTCCGCAAGCATGCCGGCTGAGGGCGGCGGCACCGGGGAGGCGCAGACGCCGGCGCCGCCCCGGCAGGCCAGCGGCCGCGGCGTGTTCGACGTCCTCGAGACGGGGGACCGCGTGTTCCTGCGGCGGCCCGGCGAGGACGACCGGGACGAGTTCCTCGCACTGGTGAAGGCGAGCCGCGAACTGCACGGCCAGTGGATCCGTCCCCCCGCCGAAGCCCGGGACTACGGGGCCTTCCTCGTGCGGTCCCGCAAGCGGACGGGGGCGGCGTTCCTGGTGTGCCGGCTGCCCGACGGACTCATCGTGGGAGTCTTCAACCTCAACGAGATCTCGACGATGCTGCACACGGCGTACTGCAGCTACTACGTTCATGCCGGCTTCGCCGGACAGGGCCTCATGACCGAGGGCCTCCAACTCCTGATGCGCCACGCCTTCCTTGGCCTCGGTCTTCAAGCGTTGGGGGCCAGCATCCAGCCAGGCAACATCGCCTCGATCGCCCTCGTCCGGCGGGCCGGGTTCCGGCCCGAGAAGGCGCCGCCCCGCTACCTCCGCCTCGCCGGAGCCTGGCGAGGCCATCCCACCTGGTCGATCACCGCCCAGCGCTGGCGCCAGCTCGCCGAGGGCCGGGCGCCCTGACTGCCGGACTGGGGAGGAAATGTGCAGTCATACGCGTAAAAAACTCCTCACCTCGCGGGGAGGCCTAAGCGCTGGCGATCGCTTCGATCTCCACCCGGGCCCCCTTCGGGAGGGATGCCACCCCGATGGTGCTCCGGGCAGGGGGGTCCTCGTCGAAGGAGCGGGCGTACACCTCGTTCATGGCCGGGAAGTCGTCCATCGAGGCGAGGAACACCGTCGTCTTCACCACGTCGCGGAGCGTCAGGCCGGCGGCTGCGAGCACCGCCGTCAGGTTGTCCAGCACCTGTGCCGTCTGCGCCTCGATGCCGCCCTGCACGAGTTGCCCCGTGGCGGGGTCGAGGGGGATCTGGCCTGAGCAGAACAGGAATGACCCACTCCGAACCGCCTGCGAGTAGGGGCCGATGGCGGCGGGGGCCCTGCCGGTGGTGATGACGCCGTGGTCGCTCAACCGCGATCCCTCAAACCTTGATCCCTCAAACTTTGATCCCGAGGATGGCGCGGAGGTCGGCAAGGACCCTCGCCGGATGCATCTCGATGTCCTCGACCTTGTAGGCCTCGCGGATCGTGCCCTCGGGATCGATGAGGTAGGTGACGCGCCGGGCGAGGCCGGCGGTACGGTCGGCGGGGTCCTTCAGCACGTCGTAGGCCTCTGCGGTACGGCGCTCCGTGTCGGACAGGAGCTTGAAGGGCAGCCGCCGGGCCTCTGCGAAGAACTTGTTCTCGGCGGGCGGGTCGAACGAAGCCCCGAGGATCTCCGCCCCTGCCTCGGTGAACCATTGGGTTCGGTCACGGAACCCTTCCCCTTCCTTCGTTCAGCCGCCCGTGGAGGCCTTGGGGAACCACCAGAGCACCACCCAGCGGCCGGCGAAATCGGCCAGCGACACCGCTTCGGTGTTCTGGTCGGGTAGTGTGAATGACGGGGCTGTGGTTCCAGGGCTCAGCACAGGCCCACGCTATCAGAGCCCGGGCCCCGGCTGGAAGTGGAGAGCCTGGGGGAAATGTCGTGTTAGCCTCCGAGGTGCCCAGACCCGCACGGGAGGCCGCCCGCAAGGAGGCGTCGAGAAAGGATCCTGTATGGCGAGCTACGAGGGCTACTGCGTCAAGTGCCGTGAGAAGCGCGAGTTCGAGGGTGAGAAGAAGGAGCTTCCCAACGGCCGCTTTGCGGCCCAGGGCCAGTGCCCGAAGTGCGGCACCAAGATCACGCGGATGCTCGGGAAGTCTGCCTGAGCCGAGGAAGGGGCCCGCGGGCCCCTTCCTCGCGCAGTTGGCCTGTAGGCCGGGTTCTGTCCCCCGCCGGGAATGACCCCCGCGGGTGGGCGACCATCCATCTCGAACCGGCGTTACCGCCGGCCTCTAGCGACCTACCCGGGGCGGTGGGAGCGGGTCACTCCATGTCCCCTGTTGGTCTTGCTCCAGGTGGGGTTTACCGAGCCGCTCCGGTCACCCGGAGCGCTGGTGCGCTCTTACCGCACCGTTTCACCCTTACCTGACTCGGGCTTCGCAGCCTGGTCAGGCGGTCTGCTTTCTGTGGCACTGTCCGCCGGTCACCCGGCCTGGGCGTTACCCAGCACCCTGCCCTGTGGAGCCCGGACCTTCCTCAACCCCGAACACGTCGGGGCCGCGGTCGCCTGGCCAACTGCCACTCCATTCTACCGCCGGGATGCCTCCATCCCGGCGCCGTGTCGACAGCGTGCCGGTGCGGAGAAAGTCCTTGCGCGCTGGCGGCTTGTCCAGACCGAAGGCGAACGCGATGTACACGAGGGCGGCGATGCCGAGCAGCTCCTTGACGATGTCCCCCCCGCTGAGCGGCAGCACCCTGCTCGCCAGGCGGACGCTTTCCGGCAGCGTGGCGAAGTGGGAGCCGAGCAGCGGCCAGAACAGCCCGACGGGATCGCCCAGCATCCCGGCGAGGAGCAGGTGGATGACGGCGGCCATCGGCACGACGAACCATCGGCGCGCCGTCGCCCCCCGGAGGAACGTCATCACGGCGAGCGCCAGCACGAGGGCGAATGCGAACGTGTGGAGGTACAGGTGCACGCCGAGCCGGGAGTGCGGGTAGGCGAGGATGCGGATGACGACATCGCCGAGGGGCAGGACGAGGCCGAGCAGCGCCAGGCGGTAGTCGATCCGGCGAGGGCCGAGCGTGAGGAGCAGGAGGGCGCAGCCGACGCCCAGGTACCAGAAGAACACCTAGAACAGCCGCTCGGACTCCGCGCCGGGCCGGGGGGCGTCGACCTGCGGGTTGTCCCGGTCGACGCCAAGGTTGGCAAGCTCGTCCGCCCGCCGGTTGCGTTCCCGGGGAACCGCCACGTAGCGGACGTTCCCGATCTCCTTGGCAAGCTTGCCGGCAAGGGCGAACAGCGGCTTCAGCCCCGCGTGCTTCACCTTCCAGCGGCCTTTCATCTGCTCGACGAGCAGCGTCGAGTCGGAGAACACGGCAAGCCGGTTAGCGCCGTGGGACTTGGCGAGCCGCAGCCCTTCGATGAGGGCCTGGTACTCGGCGACGTTGTTGGTGGCCCAGCCGATGCCTTTCCCGAGCTCGTCCACGACGGCACCGCCGGGATCGAGCAGCACCACCCCCACCCCGGCAGGCCCGGGATTGCCCCTGGCGGCGCCGTCGGTTCGGATCTGCCACTCGCCGCGCACCTCACCGCTCAACGAGGAACCTCAGACGACGACCAGGATGCGCTGGCACTCGTCGCAGCGGACCAGGCCCCCGGCGGTCCGGACGCGCTCGGCCTCCTGGGCCGGCAGTCGCATGTGGCATCCCTGGCACGTTCCGTCGATCATGGCCGCCGCCCCGACGCCGCCCTTCGAGGCCCGGATGGTGTCGTAGACCTTGAGGAGCTGGGGGTCGACCCGGGGAACCCAGAGCTTGCGCTCGGCCTCGGCGGCGTCGAGCTGGAGCCCCGTCTCCCCGGCGGCCTGGTCCCGGGCAACCCGCGCCCGCTCGATCTCGGCCCCCAGCGACGAGCGGTCCGTGGTCAGCGCCTCCAGTTGCTTCTCCACGCCGTCGCGTTCCTCCATGACCTCGAGGTCGTTGTCCTCCAGCACCGACTTCCGCCGCTTGAGGGCCTCGACCTCGCGCGAGATGTCCTGGAGCTCCTTGGCGTTGCTCACGACCCCGGAGTAGAGGCGACCGGACTCGGCTCTGATTTTCTGCACGAGGGTGTCGACCTCGAAATCGAGGCGGCGCTGGCGGGTCGACACGTCGTCGAAGACGGCCTGCCGCTCCGCGACCTGGGAATCCAGCTCTTCCGCCCTCGCTTCGAGGGCGTCGAGCGCCGACTGTTCGGGCAGGTGCGCCAGCCGCCCCTGGAGCCGGTCGATCGTGGAATCCACCCGCTGGAGCTGCAGAAGTGTGAGCAAGGCGTCGCGGGAAGTGTCCACGCTCGCAGTTTATCCAGTGCGGCCGGCGACCCATTCCTTATGGAGGTCCTGGACCTGCCCGACATGCTCGAGGTAGTGGCCGTTCAGCCATCCCCAGATGTCCCCGGGGCTCGTCGGCAGGGCCTCGGCGGCGCTGCCGAACCATACCGGAGCCTTGCGGTTCCAGTCCTCCGGGGGGAGCGACGTCATGGTGGCGATGAAACCGCCATGCCGGCGTTCGAGCTCGGCGAACGCCGCCTCGCGCTCGTCTGGCTGCAGACCGGCATGGGCACGGAGACGCTGCTGCTCCCAGAACCCCGGCGCGTCCTCGGGACGTACTTCGCCGAACTCCGCATCGACGACCGCCGACAGGACGAGCTGGTAGTGCTCGAGGACCGCCACCACGTGGGTCACCAGCCCGCCGAGGGCGTAGTCCTCACCCGGCTTCAGGAAGGCCAGGGCCTCGTCCGGGATCCCGGCGTAGGCGTCGACGAAGGCGCTCCGCGCTGCCTCGAACTCCTTCAGCGCGGTGTCCCAGTCCGGGACGGTCACGAACCCAGGGGACCGTCCGAGTAGACGATCTCTCCGTCGTGCCACTCTGGGTCGGCATCCAGCAGCGCCCGCATCTGCTGGTAGCGGGCATCCTGCTCGGGGCTGTCGGCGTTGGCCCGGTAGGCCTCCCGGCTCTCGAAGGCGACGGCCAGCAGGTACTCGTCCGGATCGGCATCCAGCTGGTAGACCCACGTCCCGACCATGCCGGCCGGCCGGTCGTCGCTGAGCTGGCGGCCCAGCTCGGCCAGCAGCTCCCCGGTCCCCGGCTTTGCCTTCATCCTCGCCACCGTCCCGTACATCTGCCGCTCCTTCCGCTCAGCCTGGTCCCCCACGGCCCAGAACTCACACGGGAGAGTGTCGCGCCAGGCGCGCCATCTTCCAAGTTCTGGGTCGTCAGGACTCGTGCGGGACGAGGGCCACGCCTACGTGGGAGGCGATGGCCATGATGGCGCCGTCCTGAGCGGCGAGGTGGGCCTGAATCTGCTGCGCTTCGTGCAGGACTGCCTCGGCGTCGAGGTAGGTGTCCTCAGACCGCTTGTCTGCGGCGGCGGACTGGACGTTCTGGCCGACCATGATGATGCTGAGGAGGACCAGCTGCAGGAACGTCTGGGCAACCCAGGCAACGATCGTGGAGATGCCTCCTTTGATCGCAGCGGGGAGGCTCAGGAGGTCGAAGGCGGCGAACAGGTAGGCGCACCACATCGATCCCACCATCTTGGTGATCCGAACCGCGACCCTCGCGTTGAGGCGTTCGATGGCATTGCCCCGCGGCAGCTGGTCGGCGATCTTCACCGGCCCCCTCTTCATGTGGTTCGCGATGTGGGGGTGCGGGATGTGCTCGTAGAGGCTACTCATGGCTTCGCCCTTCCCCTCTGGCCCGGCCTACTTGGGCTCGTTCACCAACCCCAATCGGATCGCCTGGCGCACCGCCTGCACACGGTTGGAGACCGCGAGCTTGCGGTAGACGTTGGCGACGTGGGTGTTGATCGTCCGCTCCGAGAGATCCAGGCGCCTGGCCATCTGGCGGGCCGAGAGGCCCTCGGAGAGCAAGCGGAGGACCTCCTTCTCCCGGGGGGTGAGAGACTCGCCGCCGGGCCCCCGATCGGCGACCTCCCGCAGCGTCTCCAGTTCCTCGACCATGCCGCGGGCCTGCTCGGACTCCATATAGAAGGCGCCGGTCCGGACCACCTGGACGGCGTAGCCGATGGCGGTGGCGCTGGATCCCCTGGGCAGGAAACCCGAGGCCCATTCCATGACCTCGGCGAGGACTGAGGGGTCCTGTCCCGAGATCA
>JAOPZY010000093.1 GCA_025963875.1 Actinomycetota bacterium | reverse complement strand
ACCCCTGGCGCCTCGCTTGCGAAGGCTGAGCCTGCCGACCAGGACATCGGTGTCGGGGATCCGCTTGGTGCAATAGTCGCAGACAAACTCCTCGGTGACGATGACGCCCACAGGGCCTCCTTTATCCCGGCATGGAACTCTGGCCCAATTCTACGGAGGCGCTTCGGATTCACCCCCCGGCGTGCCGGGAACGCCGACGCCGGTCGTCCGATTCCTGGCGGTGACCGCCTGATCGAGCCTTCCTGGCCCAGCTCGGGTCCGGGGGGGCGACTCCACCACCGGCCGCCGCCGTCCTGCGAGGTGAACGACAGCCGCATTGGACTGCAAGGCAGACATGGCCCCGACGAGTCCAACCCAACGTAATTTCAGTTATGTCGGTCTTTGCCAATGAGTCTGCAGAAGGCGGCGACAAAGGGGGGACCGGCAACCGGCACGTGGCCCCGATATCGGCGGTATCGGGCTAGCGAGAGGGGCAGGGCCTAGGGGAGTGGACGGTCAACGATCGGGAGCATTCTCGAATCCTCCAAAGCCGCCGTGCGGTGACCGATCCCAGCAAGGTAGTCCTCGTTGGATGCGAATGCCAAGAAGCTATTAACGCTGGCCTGTCTCACCAACATAACGAGATCCCACCTTTCCTCGGCAGGTCCGACGAAGTTGTGGCCGCCAGTCCCGAAGAACTCGAGCGTGCCGCCGCTCGCATTGAGGAACGGGATCGTGTGACGAACGTAGCGGTCATAGGCTTCCCGGCCGGAGATCGGTTCTGGAGGAGCCAGGTGGGGAAACCGAGAATAGTCAGCAACGTCGCGGAACCGCAGTAAGTTCAGCATCGTCAGTGGGCCTTTGATGTCTCGCTCGAAGAATCGGCGAGCGCTCTCATCAGATGGCTCAAGGAACACGATTTGATCCTAGCAAGCCTTGCTCCCGGAGGCTGCCGGGGGTTTTGTTCAGTGCTGCTCCTGAGGCGCCAGCACCTAGGGGACGGCAGGGAGGGGAGTACCAGTCGGACAGAAACCGACGCTTGAGCTCCTTTAAGAGACCCTTATTGGTATACGTCGACGACGCATACTGGCGAGATGAACTCCATGACCACCATCCGCGTCGAGGCATCGGTTCGGGATCGGCTTGCGGCCCTCGCCGAGGCCCACGGCCGAAGCCTGGGCGCCGAGCTCGCCGCCATCCTGGACGATTTGGAGTGGGAGGCAATCGAGGCCGGCTACCGACGCCTGGCTGCCAACCCCGACGACCTTGCGGCCTACGTTGCCGAAGCTGAAGCCTTCAGCCGCCTCGACCTCCAGGACCTCGCCGACACCGCTGCCGAGGAGTACCCCGAATACAATGGCGGCGTCGCCTGAATACGGGCGACATCCTGCTCGCGTCGCCTGTTGGGGCCCTTCCTCTCACCGGCGGGGATGATCGGTCGCCGGACCCGCCGTCAAGCTGCCCTTCGGGCCCCTGCGGGCTTCGGGCTTGACCGCTGGACCCCCGGCTCTCTACATCCGGCGCTACGAGAGGAAGGGCAAGAGCGGGGCCACCCAGCCGAGATAGCAACAGGGCCCAATATGCAGCTCTCGTGTCTCCATTTGGGCTTCTATCTTGCGAGCTGGGGCATGTTGCGCGGCTCCTCGGTCCTTCTCGGTAGGAGCTTGAAGCATTTCGCTCCCGTCGTCGAGGTCATCGCTGCATCGAAACCAGACGTCTGGGAGATTGACGCTGATTCGTATAGCAACGAAGCCTGTGCAGGTGTGGCTCTTTCTCCACGGCCTCATCGACTTGCGCATCGTTCAGCAGTTTCCTTTCCCCCTGGCCCCCCTCCGAGGCCCTCCTCGATGCTGCCCTCGCCGATCTGGGACTTGGAGCGCGAGGGGAAGGGCGGGAACGCAACCGGTGATCCCGGCGGTGTCAGTCCGTGTGCCCGGGGAGTCTTCCATCCGGAGTGGGTAAGGGCCAGAATCTACCCATGGACCTCGGACTTCAGGACAGGATCGCCGTCGTCACCGGCGCCAGCAGAGGCATCGGTCTGGCCATCACGCAGGCGCTGGTGGACGAGGGAGTCCATGTTGTGGCCGGAGCCCGCGAAAGGAGCAAAGAGCTCGATGCGCTCGTGGGCGCCGGCGCCGTCGAGGCGGTGCTCGTGGACTTGTCCACGCCCCGGGGGCCGGCCGACCTCGTCGCCGTCGCTCTCGGCCACGGTCGGCTCGACATCGTCATCAACAACGTTGGCGCCGCAAAGACGCGGCTGACCGGGTTCGTCGACGTGACCGACGAGCAGTGGCTCGCCAGCTTGAATCTCAACTTCATGGCGGCAGTCCGCACCGTCCGAGCCGCGCTGCCGGCCATGATCGCCGCTGGCCGGGGGACCATCGTCACGACCAGTTCGGTCAACAGCTTCCTGCCCGACCCGGCCGTGATCGACTACAGCGCCTCAAAGGCGGCCCTCGCCAACTTCTGCAAATCACTGTCGAAAGAGGTGGGACCGCACGGAATCCGCGTCAATGCCGTCAGCCCGGGTCCCGTGACCACAGCGTTGTGGCTGGGAGACGACGGGGTAGCCGCCACGGTTGCGCGCTCGAGTGGGGGCAACGCCGATGCCATCGTGGAGCAGCAGGCGAAGCAAGCGCCGACCGGTCGGTTCACCCACCCGAACGAAGTGGCGGACCTCGTTGTGTTCCTGGCCAGCGACCGGGCGGCCAACATCACCGGGGCCGACTTCGTGATCGACGGCGGTCTGATCACGACCCTGTAGGCATCGCCAGATCGGGGATCAAGCCGCGAGCTCACGGCAACCAGACGGGTCTGCGCCGCCGTCATACGTGCACCCGGATAAACGGGTCAGGGATGCGGTTGCATCTGGATATCAAAACCGAGGCTGAGCGAGCCGCCGGCGGGAACGTAGACATCGGGCCCGTTACTAGTTTTCGCGCGGATCGAGACCAGGCGCCGACACTTTGCTCTGCAGAGACGAGGCGGAGGGCGCCCGGGGAGGGGTCCGAAGCGCCACGAGGGCGCTCTCGCCTTCCTGGGTGTCGCATAGGGCATCGAGCTGCTCGCGTTGGCGCTTGCCGAGTTGCCCGGCGATCAAGGCGAACAGGCGCTCCTCAGCCGTGGCGCGGGCCTGCTGGATCAGCCGATCGAGCATTGCCTCGGTCGGCCTCAGCAGTCCTTGTTGAACCAGCCAGCCTTCGGCCGCCTCGCGCAGCGCGCTCAGGCCGCCGGTCTGAGCCACCTTGGTCTCCAGGAACTGCCCGAGCTGTTCGTCGTCACCCCGCCCCATCAACCGAAGGCCGAGATGGCGGCAGATCGTCGCCACATGAGCCGTCCGGGTGGCCGGCCGCCTGCCGTACCCAGACAACGCCTGGAGCGGCAGGCCGAGCTGGGAGGCGACAAAGGAGATCACCTCGGCCGGCAGTATGGCGGGGTCCGAGACGAAGCGATGCTCCACCCGAGCCCACACGAGCAGCAGGGGCGAGGCTAAGACGCGTCTGCTCCTTGCGAGCGGCTCCCACGATGATCAGGTCGTCGGGGGTCAGTGTGAAGAGTGCCCGCAGTTCCTCGAGGCCGTACGGCGGTGAAGACCCGGGGCACCCGACAGTCCCCGCTTCCCAGGCTGATACCGACGGAATCGGGCCAGGTCTCGTCCACTGACCCCGCGAGGGTAACGCCTTCGCCGGCCGGGCCCGGAGAAGACCAAGGCGCCGGCCGACTTCATCTCCTCTTCCAGGACGCCGACCCGCTTGAAGAAGTGCTGCATCTCTTCGTCGGTCATCGGGTCGCCAACCTCGACTAGTGCCTCATCAAGAAAGGTTGGCGCTGTAATGGTGTCGGCTTGATCCGCCACGTTTGGGGCCTGGAGGCTGTCGGCGGAGGTGGTCATGGCCGGCAGCCTGAGGTGTTCGTTCGCGCGCTGGAGCCGGCGGAGGCGCAGCGGGCCTGATCATCGAAGCGACAGATCGAGTTGTACAGGATCGTTCCATGCGTAACCGAAGTCGGCTCCAACCCCGGGCCATGGCGGGGTGGCGGGCTTCGAACCCACGACCTCTTCGTCTCGAAGGTGGACGGGCCAGTCCTGTCGTCCGTCGTCGGGCACCGTGTCCTGCCCTTTGGCCCCTTGGGGCGCGCTTGTTCAGGCGCGTGCGACG
>JAOPZY010000042.1 GCA_025963875.1 Actinomycetota bacterium | reverse complement strand
TCCTCGCCTACGCCGGCGGTGCCGTGATGTTCTGGTTCCACGCCATCTACCGGGGTGAGCAGGGCCCGGCGATCAGTCCCTGGTACCACTGGCTGCTCGACTCCAGCCTGGGGTTCTTCGGCCTCACACCGGCGTTGTTCCTCATCCTCCCGGCAGCGCTGTGGATCCTGCAGCGGACCCGGCAGGGCAGCCGCCTGGCCAACACCGGCCGGTACGTGGCGGTCGTCGGGGCGATCTTCGCTGCGGTCACGGGCCCCGGGCCGGTGCTGCACGACCTCATCGACAAGGCCACCAAGGACGCCACACCCATCCGGCTCGGGCCGGTGGGCGGCCGCATCGTGGCCGAGGTGTTCGCGGCCCTGCTGCTGGGCGACCGCACCTCGTACCTGAACGCCGTCCACAACTTCACGCCGATCCCCGAGTTGACGAAGGCCGGGACGTTCGGCCTGGCGCAGTTGATCAACGTGGCCCTCGGTCGGACGCCCTAGCCTTCCGGTTCGGCCAGCACGGCGGGCACCGGTTCCTCTCCCCGGTTGGGGACGGGGCCGGTGCCCATCCGCGTCTGGGGGCTCAAGCCGAGGTTGGGAGCGAATCGCGCGTATGCGCGCGCTAGGCTCCCAACCTCCTCCGCGCAGCTTGTTTGGCGGTGGGCCCTTAGCCGCAGAGGAGCCCGAGGAGGCAGCGAGGCGGAGCCGAGCTCGGGACCGGCGACGGCTCCGTCGTGGGGACGTCGGTCGGTGCAGGGAGGTTGGTCGGCCCCGGCGGCGGGGTCGAGGTGTCGGCCGGGGTGTCCGTCGACGTGGGCCCCGGCCCTGCGGGCCCACCGGGGCCTGCGGGCGCGTATGAACTGCCCGTGCTGTTGCAGCGAAGGTACTTGTAGACGTTGTAGGTCGTTCCGGTCACCGGGCTCGGCAGCGGCCCGACCGCGGTGGTGGAGGGCACGAGGACGCAGACCGCCGGCGACCCGGTGGTGACGGTCGAGGTCACGGTGTCGGTCCCCACCACCGTCGAGGTCACCGAGGGGGCGGGGGCGTTGATGAGCCCCAGGTTCCCCGCGTCGGTGTTGAGGGTGTCGTTGCTCGCCGGGGGGAGTGCCGCCTTCATGTACGTGGCCCAGATCTTCGCCGGGATCGTGCCGCCGGTCATCTTCGGCACGCCCTCGACGTTCAGCAGCGGCTGGTTGGCGTCCCGGTAGCCGACCCAGACGGCGGTGGCCAGCTCGGGGGTGTAGCCGACGAACCAGGCGTTGCGGTAGTCGGAGGCGGTCCCGGTCTTGCCGGCCTCCGGCCGGCCGATATTGGCAGCGGTGCCGGTGCCCATCGTCACCACCTCGTTCAGGATGTGGTTCACCTGCGTGACGATGTTGGGGTCGACGGCCTGGCGGGCGGGGTTGGGGCCGCTCTCCAGGACGTCGCCGGAGGCGTTGGTCACCTTCGAGACGAACTTCGGCTCGTGGTAGACGCCGCGGTTGGCGAGAGTGGCGTAGGCGCTCGCCATCTCGAGCGGTGAGACGTCGTTGCTGCCGAGGGCCAGCGAGGGCTCGGCGTTGAGGTGCGCCGTGCAGCCGGGCGACCCCGCCGGACGACACCCGGCGGTCGTCGGCAGCAGCCACCGGGGGCCGGGCACGCCCATCCGGTTCGCCGTGGCGACCACGTTCGCCGGCCCCACCTGCATGACGAGCTGGGCGTAGACGGTGTTGACGGAGAAGATCGTGGCCGTCTCGAGGGTGATCGACCCGAAGGACTCGTTGTCGAAGGTATTGACCTGGCAGGTCGGGAGCCAGCCCGCGAGGCAGATCTGCGGGGGGCCGTTGTAGACGGTCAGGGGCGAGATCCCGTGCTCGAGGGCGGCGATCAGGACGAAGGGCTTCATCGCAGAGCCCGGCTGGCGGCGTCCCTGGGTGGCGAGGTTGAACTTCTCCGTCCCGTTGTCGCGCCCGGCGACCATCGAGGTGACGTAGCCGGTCTGGGGATCGACCGAGACTGTGGCGGCGTAGGGATCCACCGAGTTCGGGAGGATCTTGGCCACCGCCTGGTCGGCGAGGTCCTGCTGGCGGGGGTCGAGCGTCGTCTGCACGTTCAGACCGCCGCCGAGCACCAGCTCCTCTCCGTACTTCTGGAAGAGGTAGGACCGGACGGTCTCCACGAACCAGGGGTACTTGTAGGCGATGGTGTTGGGCACCGGTGGGGGGATGAGCTTCGGCTTGCCGCTGCGGACGGCGATGGCCTGCTGGGCGTTGAGGAACCCCAGGGCCTGCATCCGGTCGATGACGTACTGGCGCCGGGTCTCGGCGCTGCCCGGGTTGGCGTCGGGGTTGTAGGCCGACGGTGACTGGATGAGGCCGGCGAGCAGGCTCGACTGCGTGGCGTCGAGCTCGGAGGCGTTCTTGCCGTAGAACGTCAGGGCGGCGGCCTGGACGCCGTAGGCCCCACGGCCGAAGTAGACGGTGTTGAGGTAGAGCTCGAGGATCTGGTCCTTCGAGAGCCGGCGCTCCATCTGGTACGCCACCCGGGCCTCCTGGACCTTCCGGCCGAAGGTGCGCTGCTGCCCGAGATAGTTGAGCTTCACGTACTGCTGGGTGATGGTCGATCCCCCCTCGACCCAGTGACCGGCGAAGAGGTCCGTGACGGCGGCGCGCATGAGGGCGCCGAAGTCCAGGGCCTTGTGCCGGTAGAAGCCGCCGTCCTCGGCTGCCAGCACCGCCTGCTTCAGCGGCGCGGACATCTGATCGAGCGGGACGGACTGGCGGTTGATCGCCCCGTGGAGGTCGGCGAGCAGGCTCCCGTCCGCAGCGAAGATGTGGCCGGTCTGCGTCGCGGACCCCACCACCGGTGTGGGGATGGGGACGGGCTTCGAGAGATAGTTGTAGATCGAGACGACGGTGATGAGCAGCGTCAGGCTGCTGACCAGCACGATGGAGCCCGTCACGATGTAGATCCACCGGGGAACCTGGAGGAGCCACAGGGCGACCCCCTTCAGCCAGACCGGGAGGGAGCTGTCCGCCACCCAGCTGCGCCACGACGCCGGAAGCCGCTTGTGGAAGCGCCGCTCCTCGCCGTCCTGCGGGCCCATCAGGCTCTTCCAGAGGCCCGTCGACTCCCGGAACGGCACCTTGGCGACCCGGGTGACGGCCACCTGCTGGATGCGGTCCCGCCAGGGTGGTGTGTGCCTATTGGACATAGACGGGCTCTTCCTTCGGGATGATGTGGATCCACGTGTTGCCGGGCGACAGTGGGATCGGCTTGCCCGCCGAGTCGAGGAGGCTCATGACCGACGCATCGTCCGGCCGGCTCCAGGTGCCGTCGTGCTCGACGCCGCCGGTGAGCACCATGGCGTTGCCGGTCCCGGTCACGGTCGGCACCGGCGTTGTGGTGTTGCCCGCAGCGTCGGCGATCTGTCCGTTGCTCATCTGGACCCACATGACGACCACGTTCACTACCCGGATCTGGGAGCCGGAATCCGTGACGTGGGGCTGGCTGTTCTCCGAACGGAGATACGAGGCGGTCGCCGTGTCGTACTGGTACTGGATCTGGGGGCCGAGCTTGAACCGGATGCTGCCGGCTTTGGGCGACTGGCTGGGGCTCGGGGTGCTACCGGACGCGGGGCTCACGAGGGGGACGAAGCTGAACTGCGACGGGGGCGCGGCCAGCGGCTTGACCGCCGTGGCGGGGACCTTGTAGGCACGGAGCTTCGCAGGGTCGGCGAAGAGGTTGTACGGGGCCTGGCGGCCGGTCGAGTCCCGGAAGTACGCCGTGCCGTGCCGGATGCTGTCCTCGTTGACGAGCCCCGCGGTGGACGTGACGGCCTGCAGGACGTCGGGGGGGATCCCGGCACTGGCGAGGATGCCCGAGCCGTACTGGGCGAGGAGGGAGGGATCCTCGGCGCGTGCCTCCCGGATGGGGCCGACCTTGGTCGGATTGCCGCACTGGTACAGGGCGAGGAACCGCCCGAAGCCGCCTTCGACCGGCTCGTCGTAGACGATGTCGGCCGAGTCCAGGCCCGACTGCCCCGACGGGGACTTGGAGGCGATCGAGCCGTCGATTTTCACCCCGAGGACGAAGCGGTCCACCTTGACGCCGGGGGGCGGGTCGAGATCGGTGAGCGGGCACTTCCCGGCTGCTGGCGATGCTGCGGAGGCCGCCGGGAGGGCCTGGCCAGCCTTCGTGCCCTGCCCGGATGGCTTCGGCTTCCCACCGCCGCAGGCTGCCGCCACCAGCGCCACCACGACGAACACCAGCAGCCGGGGACATCGGATCGCACGCATGGGGGAGGCCGTATTGTACCGGCCCCCGGTGCTCCGCCCCTCTGTGCGGAACCTGTGCCCGATCTCGGTACCCATGTCTCCTTCGACGATCGCGGCCCGGCCCGGGTTGCAGGCTTCGGCCGGCAGTGGGCCGGATCAGTGTTCGATGAGCCCGAAGGCCACCTTCCAGTGGAAGGAGCAGAGGCCCTTGCAGTCCCAGGCCCGGCGCGTGCACCCGGGCCAGGCGCACGCCAGGGTGCCAGCCATCCCGCGGACCCGCTCCAGATGCTTGGAGCAGATGCGGCCCTGCTGGGGACGAGAGCCGCAGGGGTTCCGGCAGTTGGCGGGCCAGACGCATCCCCTGGGGGCGCAACTCGCCCTCCCGCCGATTGTCCGCGGCCGCAATCGGCACATGTCCTGACCTCCCTGAGACTCGCCGCCGGCTCAACCGGCGAACCCGGCATTGTCTCGGTCAGGATCGCAATCTGCGCCTCGCTTCAGAAAGGCCGGTTCCTGGTCCCTTCAGTGGTCCGAGTGGCGGTCTGTCGCTCGAACAAGGTTGTCGTACTGCTCGTGGAACTCCCGGGTGGCGGGCAGCCCCGGGTAGCAGGCGGTAAGCACGGCGTCCAGGTCTGCGGCTCGGGACCGCACCGACTCGGACACCCGCGGCGACGCCAGAGCGAGACGCCCTTGACCGATCGCCTCGTCGGCTACGCCGAGCTCGGCCAGGGCGATCCCGAGATCGATGCGGGCAATCGCCTCCCTCCCGAGGTCGCGCGACCCAGCGGGGACGGACTCATGGAGGGCCACCGCCCTCTCTGCATACCGCTTGGCCCGATGGAAGTCGGCCAGCCAGATGTGGGAGGAGGCCGGATGGCCGGTCAGCGCATGGTCGGCCTGGACCCGGGTGTCCTCGCCGAACCGTATGGGGGTCCTCGACGGGAGTCGGTCGTAGAGGTCCTGCGCTTCGGTGAAGAAGCGCTCGCATTCGTCTCGCTGTCCCAGCCGGGCATGTGCCCGGGCGGCCTGGGCGCGCAGGCGTACCGCCACAGGATGAGCGGCCGGCGCCCTCTCGATTCCCCTCCTCGCCGCCGCTGCCGCCCGCTCCGGGCGGTTGGCGTAGATGGCAATCGAGGCCATCTGGTCCGCGGCCCAGGCGCAGAGCTCGTTGTGGCCGGCCTGGTCGGCGTGCTCGAAGCAGTCGATCGCGTACGCCTCCGCGGTGAGCGCGTCGCCGAGGTTGTTCGCGAGCCAGGCCAGCATCTCGTCCAGCCATGCGGCGTAGACATAGAGTTGCTGGCCTTCCTTGAACGTATGGCGACCCTGGATCAGTTCCTGCACTCGCGTCCGGTAGGCGCGGGCCACGGCGAACTGCTCAGCAAGCGGTTGCTCGTAGTAGGAGCAACGCAGCTCGGTGAGGACCGCTTCGAGATGGTCGAACGTCCCCGCCCCCACCCCGGAGGTCCCGGCCATCCGGGTGAACTCCATGGCTTCCCCGCCGGCCCCGCGCAGGACACGCCGTAGCACTTCGGGGGCCACGACCGCTGCTCGCAGAAATTCTCGCCGGTTCACGTCCTCCCCGGAGAAGTCGTCGGCGGGAGCACCGCCCTGCGTCTGGCGGAGGCCCAGGTCCTCTTCCGTGCTGTCGTACAGCATGCAGAGCAGCCGCCGGTAGAGCCGCCGGGGTCGTTTGGCGCCCCGCTCCCACTTCGAGACCATGTCGGCGTCCACGCCAAGCTGCTCGTGATCATGCTCCCATGCGAGGGCGGCGAGCGCTTCTGCCACTTCCTGTTGGGTCAGGCGCATCCGGGCGCGGTGGGCCCTGAGATGAGGGTTCGTACGGGCCCGCCTCTCCCCGTCGGAGTCGGTCTGCGCCATACGGGGACTCTATGGCATTGAGGAGCCGTTTTCGTTCTTGCGCGACGCCGGCTCAGCGCTTGAAGAGCCGCGCGGTGAAGATCGTCGCCTCGTAGAGGAGGGCCAGGGGGAGGGCGAGGGCCAGGGGCGTGATGGGGTCCACCGTCGGCGTCACGACTGCCGAGATGACGATGAGGAGGAACCAGGCCAGCCGCCGCCGCTTGCGCAGGGTTTCGCTGGTCAGGACGCCGGCGAAGACGAGCCCGAGCAGCAGGAGGGGGTATTCGAAGGTCAGCCCGAACGCCACGACGAGGAGGATCAGGAAGGAGAGGTACTCGGCCGCCCGCGGCACCAGCACGATGTGGGGGCCGCCCAGGTACAGGAAGATGCGGAGGGCGGGAGCGACGAACGCGAAGGCCGCGACGGTCCCGGCCGCAAAGAGCAACACCGAGACGGCGACGAGCACCACGGCGTAACGGGTCCTGCGCCTGCCCGATCCCGTACTGGCTCCCTCGGTGAGGAAGCGCCACATCTGCCAGAGGATGACGGGGGAGGCGACGAAGGCCCCCGCGTAGCCCACGACCTTGATGCGCACGAAGAACGCCTCCTGGGGCGCCGTGAAGATGAGCTTGCCGTTGCCGACCACGGCACCGGCCCCCGGGAGCCCCTTCAGCGGGTGGGCCAGGACGGCAAGGATCGCCGGGTACAAGAACCAGGCGGCCACCGAGCCCACGGCCAGGGCGAGGAGCGCCTTGAAGATGCGGTTGCGCAGCTCTCCGAGGCGCTCGAGCAGCGAGCGGTGATTGAGGAGAGCACCGGCGAGGCCGCGCGCCCACGCCGCTTCGGCCAGTGGCGATTCCGTTGCCATGCGCACCATCATGGCGCAAAGCCGGTTTTGAGAGGCCGGGTGGGTGGCCGTCGAGCTTCTTTGAGTGAATAACAATGATAATGATGGTTAATCACTCAAAGAAGATCGCTTAACGGGGGAGGACGGCGTGGCGGCTCGGGAACTCGTGGTGCTGGGGACGGCGAGCCAGGCCCCCACGCGGCGGCGCAACCAGAACGGCTATTTCCTCCGCTGGGACAACGAGGGACTGCTGTTCGATCCGGGCGAGGGGACCCAGCGCCAGATGCTCCTCGCCGGCGTCGCGTCTTCCGCCATCACCCGGATCCTGCTCACCCATTTTCACGGCGACCACTGCCTGGGCCTGCCCGGGATCCTGCAGCGCCTCTCGCTCGACCGGGTGGCCCACCCGGTGGATGTGTACTTCCCGGCCAGCGGCACTGCCTATTTCGAGCGCCTGCGGAGTGCGTCCATCTTCGACGAGCAGGTCGAGCTCCGGCCGCACCCCGTCGAGGAGCCCGGCGAGGTGGGTGCGGCCCCGGGCCTGCGGATCCTGGCCGACCGCCTGCGTCACCGTGTGGACGCGTTCGGCTGGCGCCTTGAGGAAGAGCCGGGGGTCCGGATGCTGCCCGAACGGCTTCAGGCGCTGGGTGTCAGCGGGCCGGAGGTGGGCCGGCTGCAGGCCGGGGGCGCGGTCGAGGCCGGGGGCCGGACGGTCCGGCTGGAGGAGGTCAGCCGGCTGCGTCCCGGCCAGTCCTTCGCCTTCATCATGGATACGGCGGTGTGCGAGGGGGCCAACCGGCTCGCCGAGGGGGTGGACCTGCTGGTCTCGGAGTCGACCTTCCTGACCGCCGAGGCCGAGCTTGCGGCAGCCTGGGGACACCTGACTGCGGCCGATGCGGCTCGCATCGCAGCGGGCGCCGGCGCCCGGCGGCTGGTCCTGACCCACTTCTCCCAGCGCCACAGCGACGAGAGCCTGTTCCTCGAGGAGGCCCAGCCGATCTTCCCGGAATCGGTCGCCGCCCAGGACCTGACGAGGATCGAGGTCCCTTCGAGGGCGGGTTAGTGGACGAGTTTGGACACGACGATGATGAGCGCCACAACGCCGATGAACCCGCCGGCGATGAGCAAAACGAAGATCCACAACCCCTTCTGGGAGGCGGGGGCCGGGAGCCGTCCGATGGGCTTCTCCGGGGAGAAGTCCCGAGCGGAGGCACGGGATGGACCGGCTCCAGCCGGTGCACCAGGGCGATACGGCGCCGCCGGGACCTGCGGTACGGGCGAGGGCGGTCGCGGTGGGCCGCTCATGCGCCTGCTGCTTCCGTAAGCCGGAACCGCCGGCCGGATCGCATCGGTATGGCCTCCCGCCTGCACCGGAGCCGGCGTGGGGTCGGGCGCAGGGGCAGCAGCCGGGGCGGGCGCGGCGGCTGGCGCCTCGTGCAGGTTGAGGGGCCGAAGGTCGGCGAGCAGTTCCTCGGCGCTCTGGTAGCGGTTCTCGGGGTACCGGCGCATCGCCGTCAGCACGGTGGCCTCGAGCTCGGGAGGAACGTCCGCGCGAAGCTCACGGATCGGCTTCGGGTGGCGCTGGAGGTGCCCCGCCATCACCGCCAGCCAGTTGTCGCCCTCGAAGGGGACCCGGCCGGTCAGGAACTCGTACATCATGATCCCCCAGGAGTAGATGTCGCTGCGGGGATCACCCCGATCTCCCTGGATCTGCTCGGGGCTCATGTAGTCGGGTGTGCCGAGGGCCTCGGTCAGGTGCCGCCAGGTCAACCGCCGGGCGCCGGTGAGCAGCGCCGTGCCGAAGTCGATGATCTTGACGTGCCCGTCGCGGGTGACGATGACATTCTCGGGCTTCAGGTCCCGGTGGACGATCTTGTGCTGGTGGAGGTACGAGAGCGCCTCGGCGAGCTCCGTGCCCCACTGCACCGCCTGCGGGATGGCGAGGGGAAGCTTGTGCTTGCGCAGCCAGCGCCGCAAAGTGTCCCCCTCGATGTATTCGAGGGCGAGGTACGGCTCGCTGCGGTTCTCGCCGAGGTCGACGCTGCGCTGCACGCCCGGGTGGTTGAGATGCCGGGCGATCTCGGCCTCCCGCATGAACCGCTGGTGGATTGCGGGATCGGCAAACAGCAGCGGGTTGGGGCTCTTGATGAGCACCAGTTCGCCCGACCGGGTGTCGCGAGCCTTGTACGTCTCGGCGTACGCGCCCTCGCCGAGAGGTTCGACGATCTCGAACCGGTCCAGGCGGTCGCCAGCCTTCAGGCGCATAGAAGGATGCTAACAGGGGGGGTGGCGAGCCTCCGGCTCAGTGGAATCCGGCGAGGATCTGGGCCACAAGCGGATCCTGCGCAGGCGGCATCTCGGCCTGGAGAAGACGGAATCCCTGGGGATAGGGCTTGACGAGCACCAGCCCGTTCACGTTCAGCCCTCCCATCGGGGGGCAGGTGTAGCGAGGACCCTTCCCCGACAGGTAGACGTAGCTCGTCGGCGGAAGCTGCTGGCAGGGCAGAGCGGCCTCGATGGACGCGAGATTGACGGTGTGGTCCACGCTGTAGATGGCTTGCGTCGAGACGACCAGGTAGTCGAGGCGCGCCCCGCTGGCGGGATCGGTCCAATGCGCCGCCTGGGAGTTGTTGGTGTTCGCGACGGTGGTGAGCGGCGTAAAGGCCCACCCCTGGGGCACCTGGAAGCCGTACGGACCGTCCACGAGGGTGATGCCGCGCGCCGTCGTCTTCGGTGACGGGCTGGCGTTGCGAGCGGGTGACGGCGTGGCTGGCCCGGGCGTAGCCGCCGAGTGTGGAGGCGCGGGGGTGGGCGTGGCAGGTGCCGCCGAGGACGTCGACGTCGTGGGGGCCGGCGACGACGCAGCTGCCTTCCCCGAGCCGTGCGGCGTGTGCCGGTGGCGCGCCAGCAGGAGCGCGGCCCCCGTGACGAGGAGGACGCACGCGACGACGATCGCCAGCTTCAGCCGGCCGGGAGGGATGCGCATGGCAGGGTTGCGAGACTATCCCGCGCGCCCCGGGGGCGCTGGGAGTCAAAGGGCTAAGATTGCTGGGTGAGCGGCTCCCGGGGACGCGGCGGCAAAGACTCCCAGCGCGGCCCCGGCGGCAGGCCCAAGCGGCCGGCGGTTACCGGCACGGGCCGTCCGGGCGCCAGGCAACCCGAAGGGCGGCCGGTCGTCGGCAAGCGCCCTTCCCGGCCGGGCTTCCTTGCGGTGTGCGGCCTGATGTGGATCGCGGCGGCGATCTTCGCCTTGTTCGCCCTGCACACGGGGTGGAAGCTCATCGCGGTGATCTGCTTCGCCGGCGTCGGCATCCTCTACCTCCGGGGCGCCGCCGGATCCTACCTGCGCCGCCCGGGCCCGGCCCCGACCGGCAAGAAGTAGTCGCCGGTCACACCCGGGGGTTCCCAACAGCTCAAGCAATAGTGAACAGGAGTGAGTACAAGCGCGCAGTGGACTGCGAACACATGTTCTGCTACCCTTCCTTGTGGCCACTCCTTCCCCCCGGGGGGCAAGGCCGAAGCATCCCGGCCCGCAGCCCAGGGGATTCGCCGTTGGCCAACAAGTCCACCACCAAGCTGCGCCCGATCGCTGAGCCGTTCGTGGTGGCTCACCCCTGCGGCGCCCGCGTCAGGACCCGCCTTCGGGTCTGCCCCGGCGACGAGGCGGTGCTCGTGGCCCTCGGGACACACCTCGGCTCCCTGGCGGGAAGGGACCTGGCGCAGCGGTGCCGGGAGGGTCGTCTCGACCCCGGGGCTCGATCAGCCTCACGTGCCCGCCGCAAGCGATCAGCCACCAAGGACTCCTCATCGAGGTGGGCCGGCACCATCACTCGCACCTCAGAGGATGCCTGGCAGACCGCCCTGCGCAACCTGGGCGCCACCGCGGCCAGCCTCAGGGCCCGGATCTACGCGATCCAACGACGCCTGCGTGTGCCGGTTGCGGGGCGCCGGGGAAGGGTCCCGGGCTACGCAAGCCGCCGCGAGTACTTCGCCAAGCAGCGCCGGCTCCAGATCCTTGAGCGACGCCTGGCGGCGGTGGATGCCCGCCTGGTCGAGGGGAGGGTCTCGGTGTGCAGGGGAGGGCGGCGCCTGGCGCAGGCACGCCACCATCTTGAGGAGGCCGGTCTCACCAAGGCGGGATGGGACGAGCGATGGAGGGCTGCCCGGTTGTTCATCTGCGCAGACGGGGAGGCAGGCAAGGCGTGGGGCAACGAGACGATCCGCTGGCACCCCGACGAAGGATCCCTGGAGGTGAAGCTCCCGCCATCCCTCGCCCACCTGGCCAACCGCCCGCATGGCCGCTACCGCCTGTCGTGTCGGGTGTCGTTTACTTACCGGGGTGACGAGGTCGCAGCCCAAGCCACCTCGGGGGCCGTTGCCTACGACATCTCCTACGACCCAGCCCGCCGCCGCTGGTATCTGGATGCGAGCTGGAAGCTGCCCCAGGCCCCGCCTGTCACCCTTGAGCATCTGCGAACCCGAGGCGTCCTGGCGGTGGACGTGAACGCCTCTCACCTGGCAGCCGTCGTGGTGGACTCTTCCGGCAATCCGGTGGGCACCCCCTTGACGGTTTCGCTCGATCTGGCGGGCCAACCCAGCCCCACCCGGGACGCTCACCTGAGGGGAGCCGTCTCTCAGTTGCTGGCCCTAGCAGCAGAGGCAGGGTGTGGCGCGATCGCCATCGAGGACCTCGACTTCGCCGAGGCGCGATGCGAGGGCCGGGAGCACACGGGGAGGCGGCTCTCCCGGGGCAAGCGGGGACGCCGCTTCCGGGCACTGGTGGCTGGCATCCCGACAGCCCGTTTCCGCGACCGCCTGGTGCAGATGGCGGCCAACCGGGGGCTCTCCGTGATTGCCGTCGACCCCGCCTACACCTCCCGTTGGGGAGAGGAGCATTGGTTTGGCAGACTTCGAGAAGCTTCCCCCGAGGCCAGCGGGCATCACTGCGCGGCGCTGGTCATCGGGAGAAGGGGACTCGGGCAGCGAGCACGGCGACGGAGAGGGTGTGCCTCAGGATCACCGGAGGATGATCACGAGCGAGCTACCGACTCCGCCGTGCGGCCCTTACCGGACAGCGTTGCCGGCCTGCCCGAAGACCAGCCAAGGGACCCCAGTGCCCCGAGGGCCAGAGGGCGGCCGCATCAGCGGCGCAAGACCCAACCGGCTGACGGGAATCTCCTGGGTGACCAGGTGGCCGAGGACCGTTCGTGGCCGCCCGCCGGGCAGCAGTGCTCACTACTGCTCAGTGTTTAGGAACGGTCAGGGCGTCGTGCCGTGGACGACGACGGGGTCCCCGAGGTTGTCGAAGTTCCACAGGTACTCGGCGTTGGGAGCGGACTGCGGCCAGGACGCGTTGCGGGTGGGCGTCGAGATGTTGACGCACCCGTGGCTCATCGGGTGGCCGAAGTTGTTGTGCCAGTAGGCCCCATGGAGGGCCTCGCCGTTGTGGAAGTACTGCGTCCAGGGGACGTGCTTCACGTCGTAGTAGTCGGGGGCGAACTCGCTCTCCGAGCTCTTCATCTCCGCGTCGGCGATCCGCTGGTAGATGTAGTACGTGCCGGTGTGGGTTTCCTTGCCGTGGACCCCCGTCGAGACCGGGAACTGGTTGGCGAGCGTCCCGTTGCGGCACGCCGTCACGGTCTGGCTGGAGAGGTCGACGTCGATCACGCGCTTGTCGCCCGTGGAGAACACCCTGTGCAACGGCGCATCGTAGGCGCCGCCGTCCTGGGTGAGGAGGCCGTCGACGTTGCCCGTCACGTTGATGGTCGCATTGGGGGGCCAGTACCCGTCCGGCGTCCTGGGCTTGATCTGGAGGCGTGTCGGGCTGAGCCAGGCGGTGGTCACGTCGAAGCTCGTCACGGTGGGTGCTGCGTACTGGAAACACGGATTCGGTTGCGTCGCAGACGTCACCGGGGCCGCCGGGACGGAGCTGGGCGGAACGGTCGCCGACACGTCGGCGGTCACCGAGAAGTGGGTGACGAAGTCAGCGGGGTCCGTGGGCGGCTGGCCCGTCCCGATGATCAGGGGACTGCCGACGCCGAGGTTGTGGTCGCCGTCGTTGAAGGACGTGGTGAGTTTCGGCCCCCCCTTGGCAACGAAACGGGTCGACTGCGGCCCTCCGGCGATCCCTGCCATGCTCGTCACCGAGATCGAGACGGGGAAGCTCGCCCCCGGCCGGTAGCCCTGGGGATAGAGGCTGATCGTCGTCCCGCCTGGGCCGAGCTGGGCGGTGGCCGGGCCGTCGACCTTGACCTCCTTGGCCGCGCGGTCGAGCGTGACGATCGCCGGGTCTCCCGGGCCCACGACGGTGGGGGTGACCGACACGATCTTCGGCGTCCTCGCCGTGGCGAAGCTGACCGTCTGCGTCTGCTCGTTGAGGCTCCCTGACGAAGGGGAAGCAGAAGACGAAGAGGAGGACGAGTCCGGTGGCAGCGACACGGTCGCCGTGACCGTGTACCGGGCGTCCGGCTGGAGCGATCCCGTGGCGATGAACCCATCGGCGGTGAGCGAGCCGGCGATCGCCTCCCCGCCGTCGCGGGTCAGCGTCACCCGGGTGAGGTGGGCATCCGAAAACTTCGCCGCGACCATCACGGAGTCCTTCGGGCTGACCTCGGTGGCGTCGCGCGGCGGGCTGAAGATGAGGGCGCCGATCGTCGTATGAGGCCGGCGGCCGATGTCCGCAAGGCTGCCGGCCGCACCGGGCACCGACTTGGCGCATGCCGCCGCGATGAGCGCCAGAACGAGGACGCTGAGCACCGCCCGGCCCCGGGTCGTCTTCTCGGTTCGGCCCACTCCCCCCGACTCCCCTGGGTTGGGCAGGTGCGATCACCGTGCCTCCGAGCGACCATTATGCGATTTCCCCCACCTCGCGCCACTCCGACAGCGACGCCAAGCGGCTCAAAGGTGAAGCGAGGCTGTGGGCAAGCTGGCGGTCCGCCGAGAAAGCGGCGCTTGGGTCCCAAAACGGTCAGACTGAGGGCTGCGGCGTCCAGGAACCGCCATAGAATGTGGAGAGACTAGACAGGAGTTCGGAATGAGCTTGACCAAACGCCTCTCGACCATCCTGAAAGCCAAGGCGAGCAAGGCCCTCGACAAGGCCGAGGACCCCCGCGAGACGCTGGATTACTCGTATCAGCGGATGCTCGAGCAGCTTACCCAGGTTCGCCGCGGCGTCGCCGACGTCGCCACGTCGCGCAAGCGCCTCGAGCTGCAGGCCAACCAGCTGACGCAGTCCGGTGCCAAGCTGGAGGAGCAGGCGCGCCAGGCGGTCGCTCAGAACCGCGAGGACCTCGCCCGGGAGGCACTGTCCCGACGGGCTGGCATCGTCCAGCAGCTCCAGGACTTGAAGACCCAGCACGACCAGCTCGACGCCCAGGAGTCCCAGCTCACGCAGGCGTCCCAGCGCCTGCAGGCGAAGGTCGAGAGCTTCCGGACCCGGAAGGAGACCATCAAGGCCACGTACACCGCGGCTCAGGCGACCACGAAGGTCAACGAGGCGGTCTCCGGCATTTCCGAGGAGATGGGCGACGTGGGCATGGCCATCCAGCGGGCCGAGGACAAGACGGCGCAGATGCAGGCCCGGGCCGGCGCACTCGACGAGCTCATGGCCTCCGGGGCCCTCGACGACCTCTCCGCCCCCGGCGACCACATCCAGGCGGAGCTCGACCGTGGGCTGCTGACCGTCGGTGTGGACGCGGAGCTCGAGCGCATGAAGGCCGAGCTGGGGAAGGG
>JAOPZY010000167.1 GCA_025963875.1 Actinomycetota bacterium | reverse complement strand
GCATGACCGGGCTCTGGCAGGTCGAGGCGGGCGACGACCCCTCCTTCGTCCTGTACCAGCACCTCGACCTCTACTACGTCGAGAACTGGTCCACGGCCCTGGACCTGGCGATCCTCGTCGCCACCATCCCCACCGTCGCATGGCGCACCTTCGAGCGGCTGATGCGGGCCCACCGCAAGCGCCTCGAGGCCCAGGTGGTCGCGCCGGCGCCAGCACCGGTTGTCACCGAGCCCGTCGAACTGCCTCGGAGGCTGGCCCAGCCCCAGGTTGTTCATACGCGGCCCATTCCCGTGGCGCAGGGGGGTGCACGCGGCGGAGGGTTCCGCCATGACGTCGCCGTCATCTCCAGCAACGGACGTGCTGCCCTCCCGCTCGGCCTGGCCTTCGCCAAGGGCGGTCTGTCGGTGGTGCTCCACGATCCGGACTCGGATGCGGTGGAACTGATGAATCGGGGCAAGATGCCGTTGCGAGGAGGCGGAGAGCGCAGCCTGCTGCGCAGCGCCCTTCGCGAGGGTCGTCTCGCCGCCAGCACCGACACCGCCGTGATCTCGAAGGCGGAGTGTCTGGTCATCGTGCTCGGCAGCGACCGGCTCAACGGCCATGCCGGGTCCTCCATCGTCGAGGCAGTGAAGACCATCAAGGACGGGTTGCGTGACGGCCAGCTCCTGGTGCTGGAGAACAGCCTCGATCCGGCGGTCGCCCAGGAGGTCGAGGATTTCATCGCCGGGCTCGGGTTGAGCATCGATGTTGCGCTGTGCCGGGAGCGACTTCCCACTGGGCCGGCTCTCTCCCAGTTTGGATCGGTCCCGCAAATCCTCTGCGGCCGCAGTAGCGGGGCACTCGCCCGCGCGGAGCGGTTGTTTCGTGCCCGGACGGCCATGCCATTTCCCGATGCAGCCAGGGCCGATCGGGCGGCCACTGCCGTGGAGCCCCCCCAGCTGCGCGGCGCATGAGCAGAGCCGCCAACCCCCCAGGAAGCTGGAGCGCCATGAGCAGCGTCAGCGTCGTCATCGCCTGCGACAGCCGCGCGCGGTCGATCCCCGGATGCCTGGACAGTGTCCTCGCTCAGACCGGCGTCGATGTCGAAGTCCTGCTGGTGAACCAGGGGTCGAACGATTGGACCTCTGCGGTGGTGGCCGCCGCGGCACGGACGGATCCGCGCGTGCGCGTCGTGCTCTGCGGAAACGGAGGGGACACGCCCTCCATTGCGGATGCCCTCGCCTGCGCGTCCGGCGACCTCACCATGCTGCTGAACGTCGACGACCGGCTTGCTCCGGGAGCGCTTGCCCGAGCCGCCGGCGTGCTGGACATGCACCCGAAGGTTGGCATGGTCTACGGGGGCTCGTTGCCTTTCGACTCCGACGACGCGATGCCTTCCGCACGCATGCAGACGGTCATGCCCGAGGTCTGGCAGGGCAGGGAATGGATCGCCGAGCGGTGCCGAACCGCCTCCATGGGCATCGCCTCCGCCCGGGCGGTGGTGCGGACCACCCTTGAGCGGGAACTCGGCGACGGCTGCGCGGCTCCTCTGCCGGATGAGGCACTGGCACGCTGCCTGCGCCTCGCGGTTCGTGCCGACATTGTCTTCCTTCGCGGCGTCGACCAGACCTATGTCGTTGCAGCCCTCAATGCCGTCGCGCGGCCGGGGCAAGGGTCACCGATCGAGGATCTCCGGTTGCGCAAGGCGACCTTCGACGCGTTGTTTGCCGTCGACGGGCGGGACCTTCCGGGGGCCGAGGGCCTTCATGCGATGGCCAACCGGGCGCTGGCACGCGAGGCCATCTCGGTTGCCGACCGTGGCGACGGGTCAGAGCTCACCGGCGAGTGGAACGCCGAGCTGGAGGTGTTCGCGGCCCAGGCGTACGCAGACGCTGGTGCGTTCCCCAGGCGCCGGACGATGCCCTGGAGGCGCAGGGCGCGCGCAAAGCTCCGACTCGGGCACGGGGAACGTTGTCGTGGCTGAGCGTCGACCCGCGTACCGCGTTGGACAATCGAGAAATTCGCGCTCGTCCCGCGGTGGCTCAGAGCGTCAATCGAGGCACGAATTGACGTCGGATTATGAGGAACTCTTAACGTCGAGAAGAAGGGGCATTTTGTTATGCACAAGTGGATCCTCTACGGTAAGCTGGTGACTCAATGAGACGCTACGTTCAGGCATTCTTCCGCCACCCGTTCCTGTTGACGATGCCCATCGTCATTGCCGTTGTGATCAGTCTCGGCTATCAGGTTCGGCAGCCAAGAAGCTTCGTCGCCAACGCGTCGATGTGGTGTGACGTTCCCGTGCCCAACCAGTCGTCGATCTTCTCGGGCACGTCGGAGCTGCCGTCGGCATCGCAGTCGGTCGTGCTCACGGAGCTGCTCCAAACCCGGGAATTTCTGTCCAAGGTCGGCAAGAGCGGTCCCTGGGCCGGTTACCTAGCTGCTCATCCGGGGCCGGATGGGGACAGACTCCTGTTCCAGCTCGCCGGCAACGTCTCGGTGAGCACCCCGGGTCCCCATGTCCTCGCCATCGCCACCAAGGGGGCCTCCTCCGAGGATGCCCTCGCCTTGGCCAAGTCGGTCGCCGACGCGTATGTCGCCGAGGTGAACGACACGCAGCGCGCCAGGGCCCAGTCCTCCGTCGGCTTCTACAAGCTCCAGGTGGATCAGGCCAGAACTGCGCTGACCGCGGCGCAGGACAAGCTCACGAAATACCTTGCCGCGAACCAGGGCAGCGGCCCCCTGGGTGCGCTGGCTGATGCAACGGTGACGCAGCTCACCCAGGCGGCCTCGGTCGCCCAGAGCAATTACGACCAGGCGGCGTCCCACCTCACCGACGCGGGAGTAGGCCTCTCCAGCGTGGCGGATTCCGGCGTCCTCCGAGTGTTCGATTCTCCGAGGACCACCGGGCTTCCCGTGAGCCGGAAGAAGAAGCTTATCTTCGGAGGGGTTGCCGGACTCTTCGCCGGCGCCATGGTCAGCTTGTTCATCCTGCTGTTCCTCGTGGTCGGTGACCGGGCGGTCCACGGCACGGGGGATCTCGAGGATCTTCTGGGCATGCAGGTCGTCGGCACGATCGACCAGTTCAAGACCAAGATCCGCTCGGGGAAGAGCGGCTCATGAGCGCGGAGATGAAACCGCCGCGCCGCCCCCGCGGCCCGGTGCCCTTTTCCGTTGTGGACAATGCCAGCCGTCAGGCCCTCGCCGCCGAGCTTGGCGACGGGGAGGCGACCTTCGCACACCTGCTCGGCCCCCACGCCGGCCTCCAGGCCAAGCAGCGGGAGCTGTGGGCCAAGCTGACCGAGGAGTGCAGCTCCGCGCTGGCGCTCATGGGGGGACCGGCGTCGGTGGGCGTCACGAGCTGCCTGCGCGGCGAGGGTCGCAGCACGATCGGGATAGCCATGGGGCTCGCACAGAGCTTCCGCTACGGCCGAACCACGGTGCTGGTCGAAGCGGACCTCGAGAAGCCCTCCCTTGCCAAGACGCTCGGTGCGAAGGCCGGCCCAGGGTTAGCCGACGTACTGCGGGGCCATGCAGAACTCGACTCCTGCATCCAGTGGATCGGCAAGAAGCTGGGCCTCCTGCCTGCGGGGAACGTCGGTGCCGATGCGACCCGGCTGCTGGCCAGGCTCACCGCAGGAGAACTCATGTCGGAGCTGGTCGAGCGATCCGATGCGCTGGTCGTCGATCTCCCCCCCTTCTCGGGACCTGGTGTCGGCGTGGCCAGACTCTGCCCCAGGATCGTTCTCGTCGTGCGGGCGGACTCGACGCCTGTGGAAGCGGCGCGGCGCGCCGCTGGGGAACTCGAGCGTCCCCCGGTCATCATCAACCGGGCCTCGGCCGATGTGCCTCGCTGGATGAGGAGCATGCTCCGAGAACGACGATGACCTGGCTGCTGGTACTCACGGCGTCCTTCGTTTTTCTTGGCACCAGGCGGCGGCCTCGCCGAGTCAGCGTCTACCTGACCGCGTTCATCGTCATCGCGTTCGGCGTCGCCTACGAGACGCTGAAACTCCACCTGCTCTGATGAGCACGATGGCGATGGCCCCCGGCGCCGGGGCGAGTGACGCCCTCCGGGCGCGGCGGCTCCTGCCGGTCGCTGTACTCGGTGCCTGCGGTGCGGGGCTGGTCGCCGCCAAGCTGGCTGCCTCCCAGCACCCTTTGACCTTCCTCGGCCTCGCCGGGCTCCTTGTGCCGGCAGCCATCTGGAAATGGCGCCAGGCGGGGGTCTTCCTGCTGCTCGGGGCGGCCACGATGGTCGAGCAGTTCACCTACTCGGCCGGGACGCACCCCGGTGTCTTCACGACGCACATCCCTCTCTACGGGGGCGTGACCAAGGGAGGCGGCGTCTCGCTCCTGGACCTGCTCATCGGGCTCGTCTTCGTGTTCTGGTTGATGCGCGGCGTCCTCGACCGGTCGTGGGAGGCGCCCCGTTCACCTGTCTCGCGGGGCCTGATCGCTCTTCTGGGGCTTGTGGTTCTAGCCGTGGGCATCGGCCTTTCCCGCGGCGGCAAGTCCCAGGTGATCCTCTACGAGGTCCGTCCGTGGTTCTACCTGTCCGTCGCCTACCTTCTGGCGGGTTCGCTCCTTCGCACACGTACCGCCCTGCGAGGGGTCATGTGGGTCCTCGTGATTGGCACCGGCTTCAAGGCCCTCCAGGGCGTCCAGATGTACATCGCCGTGCGTCACCAGCCGGTTCCTCCCGAGGTCATCCTGTCCCACGAGGAGTCGTTCTTCTTCGGGCTCTTCCTGATCCTCACGCTGAGCCTCTGGCTCTTCGGGGTGCGGGGACGTCTCCGGAGCGTCGCGACGTGGCTTGCGCCCGCCGTGCTGCTGTCGGACATGGCAAACGCGCGCCGTACCGCCTGGGCCATCATCGGGACGACGCTGATCGTGCTGGTCTGCGTAGCGTACTCGTCACTGCCCGAGAAGCGCCCGGCCCTCCGGCGCCTGCTGCTGATCGTGGCCGGCATCTCTGCCGTCTATTTCCCGCTGTTCTGGAGCAAGGCCGGGCTCCTTGCGCAGCCGGCCCGCTCGCTGCACTCGATGATCTCGCCCGACGCCCGCGATCTCAGCTCGAACCTCTACCGGGTGCAGGAGAACGCCAACCTTGCGTTCAACATCCGCCAAACTGCGTCGCTGGGTAAGGGCTTCGGCCCGCTTATCATTTATGCTCTGCCCATCACCGATATCAGTAAGATCGATCCGTTCATCACCTTCCTCCCGCACAACAGCGTCCTCGACCTTTGGATGCGTCTCGGGATTCAGGGGGTGGTGGTGCTCCTCTTGTTGCTTGCCGCCGTTGTCGTCCGGGGCTGCGCGCTGGCGAGGAGCGGCGACCGGGAACTGGCGGTGCTCGGCGTGCTCAGTGCCTGCGCTGTTGTCGCCTATCTCGTGCAGGGCTACAACGACATGGGGTTTTTCTGGTTCCGCATCGCTCTTTGCCTCGGGACGCTGCTCGGCGCCATGGAGGCGGCGCACCGACTCCTGGCCCGCGAAGCAGCGGCCGCACCGGTTGCGGCGGTTGCCGAATGAGGATCGAGGAAGACGTTCCGGAGCAGGGCGCTGCCCGGACAGTGGGGATCAACTCGTTCGCGGTTCGGGTCCTCAACTACCTCACCAACCACGTGATCAACAGGGTCCCGAGCTACCGCCTTCGCCACGGCTGGTACCGGTGGATCCTCGGGATCGACATCGGCGACCACTCCGGCATCCATCTGGGCTGCTACGTGTGGTTCTACGGCCCGCACCAGACCCGTCGGACCGGCGTTCATATCGGTGCCTACAGCAGGATCAACCGGGACTGCTGCCTGGATGCCCGGGGTCCGATCCACATCGGGGACAACGTGAGCGTGTCCCCGGAGGTGGCGATTCTCACGACCCATCACCGCCTCGACTCGCCCGGCTTCCCGTTGGAGAGCCGGGGGGTGGTGATCGAAGACCATGTGTGGATCGGCATGCGGGCGACGATCCTGCCGGGCACGATCATCCGCCGGGGTGCGGTCGTCGCGGCGGGCGCCGTCGCTCGGGGTGAAATCCCGCCTCTGACGGTAGTGGCCGGCGTCCCGGCTCGCCCGGTTGGCACGCGTTCCCCCGAGGCCCTCGACTATGTGCTCGACGGGCCGTTTCCGCTTTTCGAGTGAGTGCCGGTCGCGTCGCTAGGTCGCTCGGTCCGCTCCCACGTGTCAGCCCGGAGACCCCGCAGCAGGCGGAGGCGGGTGAGCAGCGACGAGGCGACGTACTTTGGTGCCACGGCGAGCGCTCGGTACGTTGCGGGCGGCGCCCCGGCGGAAGCGAGGCCGCCGAGCACGAACGCGGGGATCGAGGCGGAGGCCACCACCCACGGCAGGACGACCCATGCAGGGCCGGCTCCCGAAACGACCAGAAGAGTGCTCGCTGCAGTCCCAGCGAGGGCCACGAGGGCCAGAACGCCCAGCGGGGGGACGGCAAGGTCGACCGCGGCATCCAGAAGAGACCACCGCCGCGCCACGGCGATCTCGCGCACGAGCTTTGGCAGCCGCGTGCGGACCACGTGGAAGCGGCCCCCCTCCCAGCGCAGCCGCTGCACATTGGCGGCGCGCCCACCGGAAGGAAGCGGCGCCCGCAGGCAGGCGTCGTGGGCATAGATCGGGCGATGGCCGGCGAGCCGCAGATCCACCGAATACTCGAGGTCCTCGGCGCTGGTGAAGGCGGACCAGGGCATCTCCTCGAGAAGACCGCGGCTGAACAGCATCCCGTTGCCGACGAGATTGCACGGCAGACCGAGCGCGGCGCGGCCCGAGAACCTGACCTTGTGAAAGAGCAGGAACCCCGCGGCCCGCAACGTAGCGCCGGGGGAGTCGTCTTCTGCGAGGGCCAGGTATTCGCCCTGGACGGCCTCGGCCCCAGCCTCGAGCCGCGACGCCAGGGCGGTAAGGAGGCCCGGCGCCGCCACCGTGTCGGCGTCCACAACCGCCACCGCGTCGGGCGCGCCCGGTTCGGAGAGCAACCGGTCCATCGCCCAACGCAGAGCCGGCCCCTTTCCCGGCGCCTCAGGGTCGTCCCGCACCAGGACGCGGGCTCCCATCGAGGCGGCAATGCTGGCGGTTGCGTCTGTGCAGTTGTCGGCAATGACGGCTACCTGGAACAGGTCAGGTGGATAGTCCTGCGCATTGAGGGATCCGAGGCAGCGCCCGACCAAGTCGGCCTCGTTGTGGGCAGGGACCAGGACCACGAGCCGGCGCGTGGGTGGGAGAAGTCCCCCGGCGGGGGGGTTGGCGAAGGCGGCAGCGGCGAGCACGTCGAGATAGGCGCCTGCGGCAGCCGCGGCCACGCCAGCGATCGTGAGCGGAGCGACCGTTGCCCACCGGAGGAGCCGGTCGGCAGACATCCACGACATCGAGTCCACCGAGCGCTCCCGCGGCGTCATGGTCCGGGCCGGTTTACGGAGCCCGAGGGGCCCCTCAAGTGCCCGGATGAGAGGATATCGCTTTGCGGGTGAGGCTCCGGCGCACAGTCATCCTCTTGGCGATGGCGGGGACCCTGTTCGTGACAGCGACCGCCCGCCTCTTCGTCTGGCCCGCCCGCGGCGCCCCGGCGCATGCCGACGCCATCGTCCTTTTCAATGGGAACGGGGATCGCATCGACGAGGCGTTCGCCCTCGCCTACTCCCGTATCGCTCCTAACCTCCTGATTTCACGGGGGTCACGGGACGCCACCAACTCGTGCTCGCCCCCAATCCCCGGAGTCGCCGTGACCTGCTTCGACCCCGATCCCGTCACCACACAGGGCGAAGCGGAATTCGCGGGCCACATGGCCGTCACCCACCATTGGCGCTCAGTAGTCCTCGTGACGAGCCGACCTCAGGACTCCCGGGCACGCCTGCGCATGGGCCGATGCTTCGGCGGCCGGATCTACGTCGCTACAGCTCCTCTTCCCAAGGGGCAGTGGCCGAAGGCGGTCGCCTACGAATGGGGCGCCCTGGCGAAGGCGTTGGTCATCGAGCGTGGTTGCTGAGCATCCCCTTTCCCGTGGGGGGACCCCGAGGTGTCTGAGGGGAAAGGATCCGCAAATCAACGCCCGACAGGCTGTCGCGAAAAGGCGCGTCGACTCCCAGCGTGGATGCCATTCAGCACTCTGGGTGGTGGCTCCACCCGCCCTACGGCGTTCCCGCCAATGCTGTGAGAATTCTGTGGTTGTTTCACCGCGTATTGCGCGGTGAAACAAACAAGGAGTGTGGACACCGGGCGGGAAACCGGACAGTTGGTCGGAAAAGGTGGGGCACAAACGGGTGGACTGGCCACGTTCCGTGGGCAGTACCGATATTCGTCCCCGACATTCGACATGACGAGATCGGCTGGGACAAGGCCCGAGGTTTGGGACTCGGCATCTTCAACATGCCGTTACGTAGATGAATTCTTGGCGACTTCGGCACTCCCTTAACTGAACTTTACTTATGCGAGGCCTTACATGCTGCGGTTATTGTAATGGTGACGAGGACCTCGACGACGGGTCCTCCGTAAGCTCCACACCACAAAATGCGCAGCGTCGCGCCGCCAGGGGAATTGAACTCAGGCACTCGGGGCAATCCCGGGTCGTTGCGACCACCTCACGCTCGGTCTTCCGCAGGGCCATGAGCCTGTTCACCGGCCTCATCACGAAGAAGACACGGCCACGGCGAGGATCAGGAACGACAACAGGTCGTTGATGAAGGTGCCGTACCTGATCGCCCCTTTTCCCAGGTGGATGACCAGGAAGCCGAAGTCCGGTGTGCCCACGATGCCCGTGATAGGTGACGAACAGCTGAGCACCGAGCACTCCAAAGACGGCACGAGGGAACGCGACTGGCGATACCTTTTTCAGACTGAGGCGTGGGGACCCCCCTCTTCTCTTTCAACCGCAGAGCCCGTCGGCCTGGACGCCGCGGCCAGCCAGCATGGAGATGACGTGGTCGTCGGCAATCACGAAGACCATCGCCAGGGCCTCGGAGCCGGGATCCTTGACCTGGTACACGACCCGGCCCGAGTGCCCGCCCGGCCCGACGCTGAGGTGGTCGGTCAAGTGGCCGGT
>JAOPZY010000023.1 GCA_025963875.1 Actinomycetota bacterium | reverse complement strand
GCGGGCTTGAGGTCGATGCCGAGGAGGCCCTCCAGCAGCCGTTCGACCGACGACCGCTCCGCCTTCCGGCGGCTGAGCCCCTCCCGGATCTTCGAGAACTCCGGCAACAGCTCCGAGCCGATCTGCTCCATGACCCACTCGGTGTAGCCCTCGAGCAACGCCATCAGCGTCTCGATCTGCCGGGCCAACTCCTGCTGCGGCGGGGTGATCAACATCGGGAGCAGCTCCTCGGGATGCGACATGAGATGGCTCAGCTGCTCGGGATCGCCGAGGGACTGCAGCCGGCTCATCGCCTCGCCGGAGTCGATCTCGGCAGCGTCGATGAAGCGCTCGACGAGCCCGGTGAAGTGGCTGCGCACCCACGGGATCGAAGCGAACTCCAACCGGTGGGTGACCTCGTGGAGTGCCAGCCACATGCGGAACTGCCGGGCGTCGAGCCCGAGGCTGGCCTGGGCTTCGGCGATGTTGGGGTAGACGAACCAGAGACGGTTGCCGTCGCCGCGGGGAAGGCAGAGGTCGTACTGCCCCAGCACCCGTCGGGACAGGAAGCCCATCAGGAAGCCGACCTCGAGCCCGAAGATGAGCGGCCCGAGCATGCCGAGGGCGGCGCTCATCGGCACGGCGGCTGCCTCCTCCTCCGAACCGCTCGTGGCCCCGAAGCCGCCGGGGCCTCCCAGGTTGCCGAGGCCCCCGCTGAGTGCTCCCCCAAGTCCGGCCGAGAGGCGCTCCATGAAGGGGCGGATGGCCTCGAGGTTGGCCTGGGCCCACTCGACCCGGTCGACGACCTCCACCTTGGTGATCGACCCGGGGGACTCGAGGCCGGTGAGCTGGCCAACCCGCATCTCGGCGAGCCGGCAGTCTTCCTCGAACTCCGCCTGCTCCCCGGGACCGGGCCGGTCGCCCGACCCTCGCATCTGAGCGACGGCGGTGGAGATCTGCCCGGCGATCTCCCAATTGACCGGGCTGCTCTGCGACATGAGGAGCCGTTGCAGCTCGCGGAAGAGCGGGATGGATGAGAGCGCCATCCCGATCTCCACGGGGTCGATGTCCATGGCTCCAGCTTACGCGCACGTCGCCACCGGGCGTCCAGGGGTGGGGAATTCCGGCTCCTGAACTCGCGCTCGGACCTTGGTGTCAGCACCACCGTGCGGTTTGGGGTGCGTGCACCATTGTGGGTGACATGGTTTGTAAGGTTTGATGCTTACGAGCCAAACGCAGGGAACGCGCCATTTAGCGCGAGGGCGGCGGAGAGCATGGCCGGAGGGGGTCGCCAACGACGAACAGCCGCACACCATCCGCCGATTCGCTACGCGCCACCGGGTCACGGAATGACCCGGCATGAAAGGACAAGTCAATGCCTGACAATCCAATCTCGTCGGCCCTCGGGGCGGTCGGCGCCGCTGTGGGCAACGTGGTCACCGACGTCACGGGTGCTGTGACGGGGGCCGTCCAAACGGCCCCGACGCCTGTGCCCGACGTGGTCACCCCGATCCTCTAGCGGATCCCGTCGTTCCGGGCAGCGCCGCCGCCCGATACGGTGATCGCCAACCTCGGCCTGCTCGCCAAGCTCAACGGCCGTTGGGCCGGCAGGGGGTTCAACCTCATCGCCCGACCGGACTTCGAGGGCCACAACGACATCTTCCTGGAGCTCAACCTGACCAACGAGGAGCTCGACTTCCGAACGATCGGCTCGTCCATCCCCAACCGCGGGAGCGGCCAGAACGACATCGACCTGTTCGGCCTCCACTACCTGCAGCAGATCAGCGACGCCACCGACGGCGGTGCGCTCCACCTGGAGCCGGGCATCTGGATCAACGTGCCGTCGACGACCGACCCGGTGGAGACCGCGAGCGTCACGCGCCTGGCGACAATCCCACACGGCAACGCCCTCGCTGCGGAGGGGACAGCCTTCACGGTGACCGTGCCGAAGTTCGCCTTCGCGAACACGGTGCCGTTCCCCGTCGGTGGCAATGTGCCGCCACAGAACACACCCAACGGCTTCCCCGAGTACAACCTCGGGCCACCGAACCCGTTCCGCACCAACCCGGTGCCGGCCGGGATCACGCAGGCGATGGTGACCAACCCCAATGTCGCCCTTGCGGCGGCCATCGCGGGCCAGACCATCACGGAGACCGTCGTCCTCAACATCGGGACGGTGGCAAGCTTCACCGAGGGCACGAACCCGCCCACCGTCCACAAGATCAACAACGGCGGCGGCGGCGTCGAGAACATCCCGTTCCTGATCGCCAACGCCGACGCGGCGCAGATGACCGCGACGTTCTGGATCGAGACGGTCAAGCACGGAAACGGCAGCTTCCTGCAGTTGCAGTACACGCAGACGGTCCTGCTGAACTTCCTCGGGCTGAGCTGGCCGCACGTGACGGTCGCCACCCTCGTGAAGCGCTTCTGAGCTGCAAGGCGAGTTCCCGCCCCGGCCCGAGCGGGCCGGGGCGGGATCACGTCAGGCTCAGCGCGAAGGTCAGTTCCTCGTAGCCCGCCTTGCGGCCCGGCACCCAGGCGGTCAGGCCCTCCAGGTCCATCAGGCGGCGCCACTTGGGATCGTTGTAGCTCATCGCCAGCAAGGCGTTGCTCCAGCGGGCTGCCCACGCGGGGTCGAAGTCCGGCAGCGCCGTGAAGTTGCAATGGCAGTATGGCGGCGAGGTCCACAGCGACTTCACCAGCGAGCTGTTGACGTGGCCCGCCTCGAGCTCGCGGATCCAGGTGGGGTCCCCGACGGCGCCGTAGTCGGCGTAACCCTCGTGGAGGGCTCGCAGGACCTCGAGCTCGCTCGTGCCCGTGTCGCCGTGCTTGCCGACGTCGAGGTCGAAACGGAGCAGCTCGACGTCCCCGCCGGGCTCGAGGCCAGCCTGCCGCAGCCACTGCAGCGGGAGGATGGCCGCCTGGGCGGAGTCGGCGCTGCCGAGGGCGAGCCGCTTGCCCTTCAGCTCACCGAGCCCACCCAGACGCTCTCCCCGGCCGACGATGCGGGTGGTGAATCCCACGTCGGTGTTGCGCATGCCGAGCACCTGGCACATCCCGCCGGAGCGCTGCTCGGACTTCACGTACGCCACGTTGGTGTTCCAGGCCAGGTCGATGCTCCGGGCGAAGAGGGCATCGACCTGCGCTTCGTAGTTGGAGAAGAGCACGTAGTCGATCGGCACTCCGGCATCCCGGAAGTAGTCGCGCATGGACTCCCAGATCGGCACGACCTTCGGGTCGTACGCGACGGCGCCGATGACGAGGAGGCGGTCAGTTGTCATCGGGGCACTAGAACAGCGGCAGGCCGGTTTGCAGCTTGCCGACCCACTGCTTCAGGACCTCGTTCGTGGGGGCCATGACCGAGCCGGCCCGGCCGTCCCGCCAGTAGCGCTCGATGTCGAGGCGCTTCGAGTAGGCCAGGCCTCCGCAGGCCTCCATGGCCCTGCCCGTGACATCGATGGCGGCCTCGGTGGCGCCGATCTTCGACTGCATCACGAGCGGCAGGGCGGCGGGGTCGCCGGCGTCGGCGGCCCTGGCCGCCGTGATGACCAGCGCGCGGGCCTCTTCGACGGCGATGGTCATCTCGGCGATCTCGGTCTGGACCGTCGGCAGCTCGGCGAGGATCCCGCCGGCGTTGCGGCGGGTCTTGACGTGCTCGATCGTGTCGTCGAGCGCGGCCTGGGCGATGCCGACGTTGACGGCGGCGAGGCCAATCAGGAACGTGGGGGCAACGACGTTGAAGACCAGCTCCTGGCCGTCGCCCTCGGCCCCCACGAGCCGGTCGGCGGGGAGTTCGACGCCGTCGAGCCCCATCTCGATGGAGGAGTTGCCGGTCATGCCGATGCCCTCCCAGGCGCCGGTGAAGGATGCGCCCTTGTCGGCACCGTGGACGACAAGCACGTCGAGCCCCTCGCCGCCCGAGGCGTTGACGAGCACCGGGTACAGGTCGGCGTAGCCGCCGCTGGTGACGAAGCTCTTCCTGCCGTTGAGGACGTAGCCGCCGTTGGACTTCTCGGCCTTGATCTCCGGCATGTAGAAGTGGGCACCGCTGGCGCGTTCGCTGAAGGCGAGGGTCGCCAGCGTGTCGCCGGTGGCTGCGGGGACGAGCCACTCCTGGGCCTGCTCGGGGGTTGCCTTCGCCCCGATCGTGGCCGTCCCGCACAGGTGCATGAGGTAGACAAGCCCGGTGGAGCCGTTCGCCCACCCGACCGCCTCGCACACGAGGGCCAGGCTGGTGAGGTCGCCACCCAGGCCGCCGTGCTCCCGCGAGACGAGCAGGCCCATCAGGCCCGCCCCGGCCAGCGCGTCGAGGTGGTCGTCCGGGTAGGTGCGGTTGGCGTCGAGGGAGGCAGCGCTCGGCTTCATCTTCTCTGCGACTGCCCACGCCTGGTCGGCGATGGCCTTGCGTGCGTCGTCGGTGAGTGGCACTGGTGGTTCTCCTTTCAAGTATGCGGGGACTGGGCTCTGCCGACCGGCAGCACTGCTGCAATGAAGGTTGGGTTACATGAAGTTCGGAGTGTGGAGCTGCGAGATCTTCTGGGCGGTGGGGAGGTCGAGGCCGACCTGCAGCATGCGGCGGATGCGGTAATCGTCCATCGAGCGGTGGAGGTCCCGGACCGCCCCGCCACCCCGGCGGCGCTGCTCGGGCGACGATCCGCCGCCGCCGAGGATCGTCAGGGCCTCGAGCACGGGGGGGTTCACGCCCGTCGTCGCCTGCAGCACGGCCGAACGCTCCTCGGCGGAGGCCACCAGCTCCTCGACCCGGGTGGGGTCGTGGCGCAGCTGCTGGCGGACATGGGCGATCCCGTAGGCGACGTGGCGGCCCTCGTCGAGGCGGGCACGCCGGACGATCTCGGCGGTCACCGGGTCGGGGGCGTGGTGCTCGATGAAGGCCAGGAGGTCGAGGAACGTCCCCTCGCCCAGCACGTGGAGCAGGAAGCTCGACTTGAAGTAGTCCTCCTGGAGCAGGAGGCTCTGCAGCGACCATTCGGTCATCGCCGCCGAATACTGGAGGCCGCCGCCGTTGGCGAGTGCCCGCTTGGTGAAGACCTCGATATGCCGGGCCTCGTCGTTGATGATCGTGGCGAGGAACAGCACCGGCTCGACGAAGCGGGCGTTGATGCGGGGCAGGAACTTGGCGGGGATGTAGAGGGCGGCGTACTCGTTCTCCGCCAGGAACGTCATGATCTGGCACACCGCCCGCTCCACGGGCTCGGGGAGTGGCTCGAGGCGATCCCACGGGATGTCCTCCGAGGCGTTCCACTGCTGGGATTTCGCCTGCTCGTAGAGGCCGGCGATGTTGTCCGCCCAGACGTCGGCCTTAGTGTTGAGCGTGAAGGGGTACGCAGGCATGCCCGGCTCGGCCACCGCGCCCCTCGGGACGAAGCCGTAGTAGGTGGGCGCCACGTCGGGTACGTCGCCGGCGCGGCCTTCGAACCAGTCCCGCAGGTCGATGCGCCGGCCGTCGCGGCGGGGCAGCGATATCCCCCAATCCGGTTGCTCCCAGGCCGGGGCGGTGGGTCCTTTCCGCAGCAGCCAGGTCCGGTCGACCCCGCCGTCGAGACTGGCGACGACCTCGCAGCCGTTGAGGCGGCACCAGCCGCCGATGTCGTCGGCAAGCCCGTCGTCGCCCCCGGTCACCTCGAGGACGTCGCCCTCGCCGATCCCGGCCACCGCGTTCCTGATCATCAGCAGGACGGGGCCCGTATCCATTCCTGTGGCTTGCACGGTTGCGGCGGGTGTGATCCCGACCAGGTCAAAATCGCCCAATTGCGTCCCTTGGCCCCCTCTTAGCGAACAACGTCCAAGCCGCGGAGCATACCTGAATGCAATACCTAAGTAGGCGGGATACCGAATTGTTATAGATGGATCTGCTATAGAACGAGACGACCTTGAACCTTGACCAGCTCCAAACCTTCCTGCTCCTCGCCCGCTGCGGCAGCTTCACCCGTGCCGCCGCCGAGCTCCACCTCAGCCAGCCTGCGGTGAGCCGTCACATCCAGAAACTGGAACGGGAGTTGGGCGTCACACTCCTCACCCGCCGCCGTGGACGCGTCGAGCTCTCGCCGGCAGGGGAACGGGTGCGGTCCTACGCCGAAGAGGTCGTCGGGGGCCACGTTCGGCTCCTGGCCGACCTCGCTGAGCAGCCGAGCCGTCTCGCCGGCGAGCTGCGCATCGTCGCCAGCACGACGCCGGGTGAGTTCCTGGTCCCGGGCCTGGTGAGCGCGTTCACCACGAGCCACCCACGGGTCTCACCGCGGATCCAGATCGCCGATTCGACCGAAGTGGTCGCCCAGCTCCGATCGAGGAACGCCGACGTCGGGTTCTCCGGCGTCAAGCTCCCGGGTCGGGACCTCGTGCACCGCCCCATCGCCACCGACGAGATCGTGCTCGCGGTCCCCCCGCTGCACCCGTTCGCCTCCCGGACGTCCGTCGAGCTCTCCGAACTGGCGGGACAGCCATTTCTCACCCGGGAGAGCGGATCGGGCACCCACCTCAGCTTCCTGGCCCTGCTGGCCGAACACGGCCTGGAGGTGCCCCCCTACCGCTCGGTCATGGTGCTCTCGAATACCGCCGCGATCGTCTCCGCGGCCGGCAATGGCTACGGCATCGGGTTCGTTTCCTGTCTGGCCCTTCGGGGCCGGGGGCCGGAAGGGCCGGTGGCGGTGCGGATTGCCGGCCTGACGCTGACCCGCTCGCTGTACCTGGTGGTCGAGAAGGATCGCCTCCTGCCTCCACCCGCGGCCAGCTTCGCCGGCTGGGTGCCGAGCCAGGAGACCCCTGCTTGCGCCTAGGAGGGGGGTCCAGGGGGGAGTAGCAGCCCGGCGGAGCGCAGCGGAGCCGGATGAGCTGCGAATCCCCCCTGGGTCGTCGGACACTCCGGAGGAGTGGGCGACGACTGGACAAACTCCCGGACGGGCCAACTGCCCAAACCGATATACTCCTGGCTTCGGTGCACGACGCAGTGTCCCGGAAGCTGGGACATCGAAGCTCGACGCCGAATTCGGGGGCCGTAACTGCCGTAATTCCAGAGCCGTACTTCAAGAAAGGAACACGGGTCGGTGCTCTACCTCGTGTTCGCTGCGCCCGCTGCTGGTCCCACAACTCTCGCCGAGGAAAGCGAACGCTGATGGGCAGGGATCTCGCCATCGACCTCGGCACGGCCAACACCCTCGTCTTCGTCACCGGGCGAGGGATCGTCCTGAACGAGCCGACGGTCATCGCCCTCAACCGCGAGAACGGACAGGTGCTGGCCATGGGCCAGGAGGCCTACCGGATGATCGGCCGGACTCCTGGCTACATCGTGGCCGAGCGGCCGCTGCGCCGGGGCGCCATCACCGACTTCGAGGTCACCGAGCGCTACATCCGCCTCATCCTGGAGCGGGTGGGCGTCCGCAAGCGGGTGCCCCGGCCTCGCGTGCTCATCTGCGTGCCGTCGGCCATCACCGAGGTGGAACGCCGAGCGGTGCAGGAGGCCACCATGGCCGCCGGTGCCCGGGAGGCCTACCTCATCGAGGAGCCGGTCGCTGCCGCTATCGGGGCGGGGCTGCCCATCAGTGAGCCGATCGGCAACCTGGTCGTCGACATCGGCGGTGGCACGTCGGAGGTCGCCGTGCTGTCCATGGGCGGTGTGGTCGTGAACAAGGGGATCCGGATCGGCGGGTTTGACATCGATGAGGCGGTCGCCCGCCACATCCGCAAGGAGTACGCCATCGTCGTCGGGGAGCGCACCGCCGAGCAGATCAAGATCGCGATCGGCTCGGCGTTCCCACTGGCGGAGGAGGAGAAGGCCGAGATCAAGGGCCGGGACCTCGCCGCGGGCCTGCCCAAGATCGTCCACATCACGTCCGAGGAGATCCGGGAGGCGATCGAGGACCCGGTACGGCAGATCGTCGACGCCGTGGTCGCCGCCCTGTCGGCGACCCCACCCGAGCTTGCGCAGGACATCCTCTCCCACGGCATCGCGCTCACCGGCGGCGGCGGGCTGCTCCGGGGCCTCGAGGCCCGCCTGGCGCAGGAGTGCGACGTGCCGGTGCACGTGGCGTCGCGGCCCCTCGAATGCGTCGTGCTCGGCGCTGGGAAATGCGTAGCCTCCTTCAACGAGGTCAAAGACCTCTTCGTCTCGTCCTCCTCAAAGTAGTCGTTCGGCCTCCAAAACCCCGTGGTGACCAGCCGGGACTAGATAGTTTTCCTGGGGACAAGGACTAGCGAGCATGCGCTCCGTTTGGCCGAAGATAACGACGAGAGCCATCCCCCGGGAGAGGTAGGTCACTAGCTTTTGAGCGCGCGCGGCAGTATCGGGGCACCGTTCGACAGGAACTCCGGGGGCCGGCAGCAGCGCGTCCGCCCCCGAATCGGCACGCACCTTGGCGCGCGAATTGGAGTCAGAATCCGGGTCCGTATCCGACTGGGCCCGGCCAGAACCGCACGTTGGTCCCTGATCGCATCGGTCGGAGTGGGGCTGCTCGCCGCACCCGCCTTCGCAGTCATCCCCAACCCGCCCAACGACAGCTACTTCGCAAGCCAGTGGGCGTTGAAGGTCATCAAGGCGCCCCAGGCGTGGACGACCAGCACGGGGGCCGGGATCACGGTTGCCGTCGTCGACACCGGTGTGCAGTTCGGCATCGCCGACCTGCCGGCCTCGAAGTCGGCGGGCGCCTACGACTGCCGGGGCTACGGCGGCAAGCCGGACCCCTGCCCCGCCGACGCGTCCGGAGACGATCAGGGCCACGGGACGTGGGTGGCCAGCATCATCGCCGCCGCCACGAACAATGGCCAGGGGATGGCCGGCGTGGCTCCCGACGCAAGGATTCTGGCTATCAAGGCCATCGGCGGCGACGGCACGGGCTCGGTGGACGACATCGCCAAAGGCATCAAGTTCGCGGCCGACCAGGGGGCGAAGGTCGTCAACCTGTCGGTGGGCCCCGATGCCTTCGGCAGTCCGTTCCCGACGCTCGAGTGCCCGCCGTCCACCGTGGGGGGATGCCTCACGCCGCCGGTCAATGACCCGTCCTCGTTGCACAAGGCCCTCCAGCCGGCCGTCGACTACGCCTCGGCGCGCGGCGCCCTTGTCGTGGTGGCGGCCGGCAACACCGATCCGGGGGCCACGCCCGGCTCCTCCCTCTACCTGGGCATGAACAACGTGCTGATCGTCGGGGCCACCGGCCCGCACGACGAGGTGGCCTCCTATTCGGACACCGGCAGTGGCCCCACCTTCGTCTGGGCCCCCGGGGGCAACGGCGCGTGCTCCTCGGGCGACACGTCCAACTGTGTCGTCCTCGCCTCGATGCACGGCGGCTACCAGGTCAGCGAGGGGACATCCTTCGCCGTCCCGCACGTCGCCGGTGTGGCGGCGCTGGTGATGGCCACCGGTGCCGGCAACTCGGCCGCCGCGAGCAGGATCGTCTCCTCTGCCGACCACGTCGCCGCCGGCGCCCGCCTCAACGCGGCGGCGGCCGTCGGCGCCTCCGGTGCCTCGCTCCCGGTGGCCGCGCAGCCCCCCGCCGCGCCGGCGGTGAGGCCGGTCCCGGCGGTCGTCGCCAAGCCGGCCCAGTTGGCCGCGCCGAAGGCCGGCACGCCGGCCCCGGCGCTCTCGTCGACGCCGGCCCCGACTCCCTCGCTGCCACCCCCCACTCCCTCGCCGACATCGACCGGCGACGGGTCACCCCTCGCCGCTGCCGGGGTCCCGACCCCGAGGGCAGCCAGCGGGCCGGCGGGCAAGCCGGCGTCCTCGACCGTCTCGGTTCAGATGATCGCTTCCGTGCTGTTCCTCGCCGCGGTGGGCGGTGCCGGCGTCGTCTGGCTCGCTCGCCGCGTGCGGGTCTAGGACATCGTGCCTGCCAATGAGCCCGCTGGGCCCGCCGGAACGCGAGTCCCTGAGGGAGCTCGTAGGTCACGAAACCCAGGGGGAGCAACTATCCTAGGGGAGCGCACATCGGCGTGGTGCAAGCCGCCGTTGGGGTGGCGATCGGCAGGTGTGCGCGCTGCTGGACCAGGACCCAGCGGTCCCGGAGGGCAAGCCTCCGGGAGACCATCAGGCACCCACGCCGGGAAAACCACACGTGCAAGAAACGATGCCCGGCACCTCTCCGACGCCCGAGCCGCCGAATGGCGCGGGCCGGGGCGGCGCGGCATGGTTGCGCCACCGGCGCCTCCCGAAGGTTGCGATCGCGCTGGCGATCCTCTCGGTGCTGGTCGGCATCGCCCTGACGGTCCATCTGCACTACGACGTCTTCGTTCCGGGCGAGGCCCCGGATGCCGGCTCGCTCATTCGCATCAACGGTCCGGTGCAGCGGCGGGCGGGCTCGATCCATCTGACGACGGTCGGCGTGTACTACGGCGTCCGGCTGCCGCAGCTCATCGCCGCCTGGCTCGACTCGACGGCCCAGGTGGTGTCGGAGGCTGCCTACCCCAACGTGCCCGGGCAGGAGGTGCTGGCGATGGATCAGAGCCAGCGCAACGCGACCCTGGCAGCCTTCGGCGAGCTCGGGAAATCCAACCTGCCGAGCAACGGCGCCCTGATCGCCGCGATCCAGCCCGGCACCCCCGCCGCACAACCGGGGTACCTCCAGCCGGGCGACGTCATCACCTCCGCCGACGGGCATCCGATCACCCTGCCGGACCAGCTTGGACCCATCGTGCAGACGCACGCGGTTGGCCAGGCGGTGAAGCTGGAGGTCGTGCGGGCCACGGGTGCGTCCGCCTGTCCCAACCCGACGAAGACCTTGACCATGGACGTACGCGTCGTCCAGAACCCGCAGAACGCTTCCGCCCGGATGATCGGCGTCAGTGTGGAACCGCACCTGGTGCTGCCCGTCGACGTCTGCATCAATGCCGGCAACATCGAGGGACCCTCCGCGGGACTGTCGTGGGCGCTGGAGATCGTCAACCAGCTCGGCCCCAACGACCTGACCCGTGGCCGGGTGATCGCGGACACCGGCACCATGGACGAGAAGGGTACCGTGGGCGAGATCGGGGGCGTGGCCCAGAAGGAGATCGGGGCGGAGCGCCAGAGCGCCACCCTGTTCCTCGTCCCCAAGTCGCAGGAGGCGGAGGCCAAGGCGGCCGCCGCCGGCCGGCACTCCAAGATGCAGATCCTCGGTGTGTCCACGCTGCACGAGGCAGTGCAAGCGCTGACCGCTCCCTGAGGGCGCCAAGGGCAGCGAGCGTACCGAGGGCAGCGGGGGCAGCCGGGGCAGCGGGGGCCCGAAGCACCGGAATCGCCGGAATTGCGGAGGATGGCGCCCCACCACGTCGTACGCTGACGCCATGAGCGCCTTCGCCGCTCCCCTTCACTTCGTCGCCACCTTCATGATGGCCGTCGGCGCATTCGCGTGCGTCTGGCTCGCCGTCTCCCGTCCGGAGTGGGCCCCCCGGGGATGGGCACGATTCGTGTTCGGGGCCGGCTGGGCTTTCCTGGGCGTGGCGGAGACGCTCCACGGAGCCCAGTTCGTCCAGGCCGACTCCCTGACCGGGGTCCTGGCTCTGCGGACGATCGCCTACTTCCTGTTGCTCATCTCCCTGCTCGTCCCGGTGGACCCCCTTCCGGTCGAGCCGGGCCTCCGAAGGCCGCACCTGCGGCAGAGCCCGGCAGCGGGGCAGCCGGCCCCGTTCTCCGGATGGACGCCCCCCGGATGGACGCCCCCCGAGGGCCCCTCCCCAGGCTCCCGTGAGGGCCCCCTTGAGGGATCCCGTGAGGGCAAGGGCGGCCGATTCTGGGCGATGACCCTGACCACGGCGACACGGACCGCCGGGCCTGCGGTCCTTGCCCTGATGGCCGCCCTGTTCGCCCTGCGGAGCCGCCTCGACGGCGCTCGCCGTCTGGCCCTCGCCCTCGGGCTGCTCGGGGCTTCCGAGGTCTTTCTCGCGCGCTCCGGGTCTTCGAACACCGTGGATGCCACGTGGGTGCTCGGCCACGGGCTGCACCTCCTCGCTGGGCTCGCCCTCGGGTTCTGGCTGTGGCGGGCGTTCCGCGTGTCTGTCCAGGCACGCATCGTGGCGTCGCTGGTGCTCCTGCTCATCATCGTCATCGCGCTGATCTCGGCCACCGTCACCAACGCCTTCGCGATCAACGTCCGGGACGATGCATTCCGGACGGAAGCCGCCCAGGTCGGGTTCGAGGGGACCCGCTTCGCCGAGCAGGCGAACAGCATGCAGACGGTCGCAGGGCTCATGGGGCTCGTGACCAAGCCATTCATAGCAACCAACGCCAAAGCCCCCGTGGACCTGATCTTCCACAATCTTTTCGGCCAGCAGCCAACCAGCACCGTGGGGGTCGATTTCGTCTTTGCCCTGACTCCCCAGGCCACATGCCAAGGCCAGCCTCAGTGCGGCGGCACGATTCTCACGTCGAAGGTAGGAGATGGCAACGGCCAGAGCATCGACGACCTGGAGAGCCTCGTTATCGCAGGCAGTCCCGAGGCCCGCTGGGCTCTGCAGGGAGTGCCGACCGCCTCGGTCGACGACATCGGAGCGAGCAGGAGCAAGCTGGTGGTGATGGGCGCCGTCCCCGTGAGGTCCGGGGACTCGTCCTCCCCGGTCATCGGGGCCGTGGTTGCCGGCAGGATTGTGAACAGGAGCTTCCTCGAGTCCTTTCCGCTCCCGGGCAAGGTCCCGGTCACGGTGATCGGGGCGAACGGCGAGCTGCTCGGATCCAGCCTTGACCGCGGGGCGGACAAGCTCCTGCAGGACCAGCAGTCGGACATCCTCGTGCGCGCCATCCAGCAGGGGGGCGTCGTGAAGAAGGAGGCGACGGTCGGCTCGAAGCCGTACTACGTCGTAACCGGTCCCCTCCTTCGCTCCGATGGGAAGCGAGTAGGGGCGGTCATGATCTCCCAGGAGCAGACGCTGGGGGCGACCCAGGAGCAGGTGGCGAAGACGATCTTCCTCGGCGCCCTCGCCGCAACCCTGTTCGCGGTGGGGGCGGCGTCGGTCTCCGGCTCCCGCATCACCCGGCCCATCCGTGAACTCACGTACGCTGCCGAGCAGGTGCGCGGCGGTGACCTCAAGGCCCGTGTGCCCGTGGGCGAGGCCGACGAGGTGGGGATGCTCGGCGAGGCCTTCAACCAGATGACGACGTCCCTCGAAACCCAGGCCGCCGACCTACGGGAGGCGACCCTTCAGGAGATCCGGCTCCGCGGCGAACTGGAGACGATCCTGCAGTCGATGACCGACGGCCTGATCGCGGTGGACCGGACGGGTCGCATCGTGACCATCAACCGGGAGGCCGAGCGCATCACCGGTGTGACTGCGGACTGGGCACGGGACCGAAAGGTCGAACGGGTACTCGCGGTCGTGGACTCGTCCGGTGAGCACGTCGAGCTTCCTGTCTACCGCATGGCGGGGGGATCAGCGGCCGGGTTCATCGCCGGCAACCCCACTGCTGCCGCGCAGGGCATACCCGTTGCCGTCACCTCCGCCCCCATCACGGACGACGACGGGACCGTCGCCGGCGCCGTCGCGGTGGTACGTGACCTCACGTCTGAGTTGGAGGTCGAGACGATGAAGACGGAGTTCCTCTCCAACATCTCGCACGAGCTTCGCACCCCGTTGACCCCGATCAAGGGCTACGCCGACCTGCTCCGTCGCAAGGTCGTGCCGAGGGCCAAGGCGATCTCGTTCCTCAATGTGATCGTGGCGTCCACGGAGCGCATGGAGCGCATCGTCGACATGCTCGTCGACTTCTCCGCCATGCAGGCCGGCAGGCTCATGGTCCGCACCGGGCCGTTCAACCTCGACCGGGCCACGGCGGACCTGGTCACCAAGTGGGAGGAGTCCGCTCCCAAGCACTTCTTCGAGCGCACCGGGTTCGAGTCACTCCCGTCGGTGGCCGGCGACCCGCGGCTGCTGCCGAGGGCCATCGACGAGCTCATCGACAACGCCGTCAAGTTCAGCCCCGACGGCGGCCCCATCGCCATCCATGGCGAGATCGACGCCGAGCGGCCCAATCGGGTGCGGGTGTCGGTCACCGACCACGGCATCGGCATCACCGCCGAGCAGATGAGCCAGATCTTCCAGGACTTCGTCCAGGTGGACGCCTCCGAGACGCGTGCCTTCGGTGGGTTGGGCCTGGGGCTCGGCTACGTCCGCCGCATCATCGAGGCCCATGACGGGGAGCTGCAGGTCGAGAGCTCGCCGGGGGAGGGATCGAGGTTCTCCCTGTTCATCCCGATGCAGCGCTCGGGGGACTTCGGCGGCCTGCGGTCCGTCCACAGCGAAACCGCACCAATACCGGTCATCCCACTCCGGCGGAGAGGTCGGGGCGCGCGCAAGCCGCCGCCCGAGTGGCAGGGAGATCGATAGTGGGTCGGATGACGCGACGCCGGGGAGCGCCCCGGTGGGTCCAGGTCTGCGCGGCTGCGGGGGTTCTCACGCTGGCCACATCGGCCTGCACGCACGCCAAGAGCTCGTCGCCACCATCGATGACGCTCCAGATGAGCCAGGGCAGTGCCACGATCTCCGCCGGTGGAAGGACCGAGAAGGTCACGGGTGCGGCGGCGATCGGGGTGGGCTACCACGTCACCGTCGACCCGAACTCGCTGGCGGTCCTGCACCTCGGCAGCGGGCGGACATTCGAGCTCGCCGAAGGTGAGGCATCGATCACCGGAGCAGACCGCATCCAGCTGGTGAGGGGCGCCGCCCTCGGGGACCTCACCGCAAAGGGCCAGATCGAGACCCACGGCCTCACCGTCTCCTCGGCGTCGGGGACGTTCCGCGTGACGTCGAGCGCCACGGCCGGGGTCGGCGTCTTCGCCGGTCTGGTGAGCATGTCCGGGCCCGGCGCCACGCTCTCGGTGCCGGCGTTCCGGGAGGCGGCGTCGGTGTCCGGTACCTCGATGACAGCGCCGCGACCGCTGGAGATCCTGGCGGGGGGAGACGTGTGGGACCACCGCTACCTGGGCGACGCCATCGATCTCGATGCCCGGCTTGCCAGCTTCGGTGGTGGCCTGGATGCGCAGCTCGGGAACGCCACCGGCCGCGACTTCTTCCGGCTCGTCATTGCCGATCCGGTGGCGCTGGCCCATGTCGAGCCCTTCCTCTCCCGGCCCCGTTCCGACGTGCTGATCGGCCTCGTGCTCGCCGCTGCGACATCCCGCCGGGACCCTCCTCAGGCCACCTTCGACCAGATCATGGGCCTGTGGCTGGCGGGGGAGAGCTGGGGGCTCCTGGCCGTGGAGTACCACGTGCCCGCGCAGGAGGTGTTCGCCGGCCTGCTCGCTGCCATCCGCAAGGTCGGTATCACGGTCACGAACCCCACTCCCGGCCTCGTCCCGATCCCGGTCACCACCAAGCCGCCCGTGATCGCGGCCGGCCCCGCGCCCAGAGCCTCGGCGGCACCCGTTCCGCTGGGGACGCCGTCTCCCACGCCGACGCCAACCTCCACAGGGGTGCTCAACCAGGTGATCGACCCTGTCACGACGCTGCTGAACCGGATCCTCAACCTGCTCCTGCCCCCTTCGCCCACGGCGTCGCCCACTCCTGCGGCCAAGGGCTAGCGCCCCGATTCCCGGAACGGCGGCGGCTCCACATCGACACGCGCGAAGTTCGGAGGATTTTTGTTCGCAGCCAACGAAAAGTCACCAAACTTCCATCGGGCCCGATTTCAGGCGGTTTCGGGCGATTTCGGGCGGAAAGACGGGGACCCGGGGACGCCGTCGGGTACGCTTCGGCAGATGGACGCCGCTGAACCCCGGGCCCCCGAGGCCCAACCCTCCGCAGGTCCCGCCGAGGACGCCGCAGCCTTCTTCCGCCAGCTCGGCGAGCAGACCTCCAAGGTCCTCACTGCCGCAGAGGAGGCCGGCCGCGGCATCCGGGAGCAGGCACGCCGCGACGCAGCCGGCATCGTCGCCGAGGCGCGGGTCCAGGCCAACGAGCTGGCGCTGGCAGCCGCATCGCAGCGGCGGGCCGCGGAGGAGGAGCTTCGGCGCTTCCGGGAGGCGCGGACCATCCTCGCCAACCAGATCGAGGACGTGCACCGCAGGCTCGAGGAGATCATCCTGCGGTTGCGCACGCCGGTGGAGGCGCCCGAGCCGGCGTCGCCTGCGAAGGGCTTTGGAGCACCGCCCGAAGCGGACCCGGTGCCGGTGCTGATCGAGGTAGGTGAGCCGGCAGAGCCACCCCTCGAGGTGGTGCCCGAGGCGCCCCTCAAGGCGCCGGATAAGCCGGATAAGAGAGTGCCCGAGCCCCAGGTTGGGGAGGCCGAGCCTGCGGGGGATGAGGAGTCTCTGGAAGAAGAGTCCGCCGAGGTGGTCCTCGCCGTCGTCGTACCCCTTGAGCCGCAACTGCCGTTGGGCGAGCCGGCCCTCGAGTTCGGGAGCGAGCCAGCTGCCGCTGCCCGCGAGCCGGCGTTCGTTGCCCGGGCCGAGGCCCTCGCCGACGCGCCGCTGCTGGCAGGGCGCACCCTGAAGCGCCTGCTCCAGGAGGACCAGAACGATCTCCTCGACCGCATCCGTCGCCACCGGGGGCGGGGCACGTTCGAGGACGACATCTTCCCCACCGCCGTGCAGGTGGAGCGCTTCGTCGAGGGCATGCGCCCCGCGCTGGAACCCGCATTCATCGCCGGTCGCACTGCGGGCGGTGGCATCCCGATCGGGGAGCCACCCGACGTGGTGGGCGCCCTGGTTGCCAAGCAGGTTGTGGCCCCCCTGCGACGCGATCTGGGCCGGATGGTCGAGCCGAGACTGGCGGCAGGCGACACGGCCACGACGGTGTCGGAACGGGCGGGCGACGTCTACCGGGTCTGGAAAGGAGTCCGCACCGAGCTGCTCGGCGAGGGGCTGGTCTACGCTGCCTTCCACCACGGCCTCCTCGACGCCTGGCGGGAAGCCCACGGCCCTGGCAAGCGCTGGTTGCTGTCCCCCGATGAGGCCGACTGCCCTCGCGACACCTGCCGTGCGAACGCGGCGGCCGGTGTCGTCGGCATCGATGTGTCCTTCCCCAGCGGGCATCTGGCCCCCCCTGCGCACGGCGGCTGTACTTGCACCGTAGTCGCGGCGGGGGAGTAGGCTGCGCCAATGGTCCAGCGGTTGCCTCTGCGCCGACGCAGCCGTCGGATCCTGCTCGTGGTGGCGGGCCTCGTCCTCCTGTTCATCATCTCCATCTCGACCATCGTCCGGCTCTACACCGATCTGCAGTGGTACCGGGAGGTCCGCTTCAGCTCGGTGTTCTGGACGATCCTTCGCTCCGAGGTGCTGCTCGGCGTGGGGCTCGGGATCCTGTTCTTCCTCTTCTGCCTCGCCAACCTGTTCATCGTGGCCAGGCTCATGCCGGTGTACCGCCTTGCGGCGGATCCGAACGACCCCCTCAACCGGTACCGCACCGCCGCCATGCCGTACATGCGCTGGATCGCCGCCGGCGGCAGCGCGTTCCTGGCCCTCCTGTTCGGCCTCAGCGCCTCCCCGCTGTGGGACCGCCTCGTGCTGGCCCTGCACAGCGTTCCCTTCCACACGACCGACCCGGTCTTCCACCGCGACATCAGCTTCTACGTCTTCCGGTTGCCCTTCTACCGGTTCCTCTACGGCTGGGCCTTCGCGGCGCTCGTCGTGGTCACGCTCGTCGTTGCCTCCGCCCACTACCTGACGGGGGGGATCCGTCCCCAGGCCGCAGCCGACCGGGTCACCCCGCAGGTCAAGGCGCACCTGTCGGTCCTGATCGGCCTCATCGCTCTCCTTCGGGCGTGGGGATACCGGCTCGGGGAGTACAACCTGCTGTACTCGACCCGCGGCAAGATCACGGGGGCCTCGTACACCGACATCCACGCCGAGCTGCCGGCGCTACGCCTGCTGGTCGTGATCTCCATCATCGGGGCGATCCTGTTCCTGGTGAACATCCGGGTCCGCGGCTGGTACCTGCCGATCGCCGGGGCGGGGCTCTGGTTCCTGACCTCGGTGCTGGCGGCCGGTGTGTACCCGTTCGTGGTCCAGCGCTTCGTCGTTGCGCCGGCCCAGCTCCAGAAGGAGGCGCTGTTCATCCAGCGCAACATCACCGCGACGCGGGCTGCCTACGGCATCGGCATCACGTCACAGCCCTATACCGACGTGGGGACGATCACGGGCGACGCGGTCGCCAAGGAGGGGGCGACGCTGAGCAACATCCGGCTCTGGGACCCGGCCACCCTGCAGACCGCGTACCAGACCCTCCAGGAGATCCGGCCCTACTACTCCTTCGTCGATGTGAACCCGGATCGCTATTCCATCAGCGGGGCCATCCAGCAGGTGCTCGTCTCGACCCGCGAGCTCAACACGTCCAACCTCAACGGGCAGAGCTGGCAGAGCCAGCACCTGATCTACACCCACGGCTACGGCGTGGTCGCCAGCCCCGCCAACGCGAAGACCCCCGAGGGCCAGCCCGTGTTCCTGGTCCAGAACATCCCGCCGACGTCCACCGTGGCCGAGCTCAACGTCACCCAGCCGGACATCTACTTCGGAGAGGGACAGATCGGCGACTACTCGCTGGTGGATTCCAAGCAGAAGGAGCTCGACTACTCGACGCCGTCCGGCGACGTCTATGCCAATTACCAGGGTAAGGGCGGCGTCCCCGTCTCCGGCTTCTTCTCGAGGCTGATGTACGCCTGGCGGTTCAAGAACGTGAACATCCTCATCTCGAACCTGGTCGGCAAGGACACCAAGATCATGTACTACCGCCAGATCCAGGATCGCCTCAGCCGGGCGGCTCCGTTCATGAACTGGGACACCGACCCGTACCCGGCGGTGGTGAACGGGAAGGTGGTGTGGATCGCCGATGGCTACACGGTCTCGGCGATGTACCCCTACTCCGAGCAGACCAGCTTCGGCGACCGCGCGGCTCACCCGCAGTCCAGCCTGACCTCCAGCACCGCGATCTCGGGCGACAACAATTACATCCGCAACTCGGTGAAAGCCACCATCGATGCCTACGACGGCACGGTGAAGCTCTACGTCTGGGACCCGAGCGATCCCATCATCCAGGCGTGGGTCAAGGCGTTCCCGAACCTGTTCTCGGACGCCGCCACGATGCCGGTGCCCGTCGCCCAGCATGCGCGTTACCCCGAGGACCTGTTCAGCGTCCAGACGTTCGTGTACGAGAAGTACCACGTCACGGACCCGGGCACGTTCTTCGCCCAGGGCGACGCGTGGGCGATCCCACCCGACCCCAACCAGCCCAACGTCACAACGGCGCTGGCCCACGGCCAGGAGATCCAGCCCTACTACGTCCTGATGCTGCTGCCCGGCGACACCCAGCCAAGCTACGAGCTCATCCTGCCGATGAACCCGCAGAACAAACAGAACATGATCTCGCTGATCGCGGCGCGCTCGTCGCCGGTCGTCGGGGGCCAGCAGCTCGTCGACCTCCACTTCCCACCCGGAGCGCTCGTTGACGGTGTCGGCCAGGTCCACGCCCGGATCAACGCCAACAAGGACATCTCCACCGCCAAGACCCTGCTGGGCCAGCTGGGTTCGACCGTCAACTTCGGCAACCTGCTCGTGGTCCCCCTGGCCAACTCGCTCCTCTACGTCGAGCCGATGTTCGTGCAGGCACAGTCCAACGCGGTGCCGCTCCTCGAATACGTGATCACCGCCACCTCCACCAAGGTGGCGTTCAGCACCACGCTGGCGGACTCCCTCAACCTGCTGGTGGGAGGAACATCGACGACGCCCACGGGAACGGTGTCCACCACCCCCGGCACGCCGGGGACCACCACCACCACCCCGGGCGCCAGCGGGTCGGCCCAGAGCCTCGCCCAGCAGGCTCTGCAGCACCTCCAGGCCTACCAGCAGGCCGAGGGCAAGGGCGACTTCGCCACCGCCGGCCAGGAGCTGGCGGCCCTGGCTCAGGTGCTGCAGACAGCGGCCTCGCCCAGCCCGACGCCCTCGGGATCGCCCAGCCCGACGCCCTCGCCGTCCAAGAGCTGACCTTCCTCGGCGAAGCCGAGGTTTCGTAAGTTTTCGTCGCCTGACAACCAAAAGTTACGAAACGTCCGCCAGGAGCAGCGCTCCAGGAGCTCGTGGTAATCTTTCAGGGCGAGGTGGAGCAGTCTGGTAGCTCGTCGGGCTCATAACCCGAAGGTCAGCGGTTCAAATCCGCTCCTCGCAACTACAAGAGCTCTGGCCATGGCCAGGCTTTTTGCTTGGGTGCTGTCGATGTTAGGAGCGGATCGCGCAGATACGCGCGATAGAGGACTTACCTCCCGGCCGGGCCGCCCTTCCTGGATAAAGCTTCCTGAGGCCGTTTGCCGCCGTCGCCGGCTGGGGTAAAGCCACCGTAAAGGATTCAGGGTGGAACCAACGGTCATCGGACTGACGCGTCACGCCGGCATGCACCAGTTCGCCACCGCCGGCGTCATCCTCGGGAGCGGGCTCCTCGTGGGTCTGCTGCTCTCGAGGGTGGTCCTCGCGCGGCTGCGGCGCAGCCGGCTCGTGTCCCGGTGGGCCGTGGTCAGGGCGGCCCAGGGTGTCGTGGTCGTCGCCTCCACCTCCATCGGCGCCTACGCGGCCAGCCTGGCGCTGCCGCTCACCCCTGGGCTCGCCAGGTTGGTGCACCAGACTGTCGCGGTCGTGCTCCTCTTCTGTGGGACCGTGTTTGCCGCACGCCTGGCGGCAGCCATGGTCCAGCACTACGCCCAGCGCTCCGACGGCTCCGGCATGTTCGGATCCATCTTCTTGAACATCACCCGGCTGGTCGTCTTCGTGGTCGGGGTCCTCGTCATCCTGCAGACGCTGGGTATCTCCATCACGCCGCTGCTGACGGCCCTCGGCGTCGGGGGCCTCGCCGTGGCGCTGGCGCTGAAGGACACGCTCGCCAACCTCTTCTCCGGCATCCACCTCATCGCCGCCAAGTACATACGCGGCGGCGACTACGTCCGGATGGACAGCGGCGAGGAGGGCTACGTCGTCGACATCAACTGGCGGCATACGTCGCTGCGCCAGCTCCCGGACAACCTGATCCTCGTGCCGAACGCACGCCTCGCGACGGCCGTGCTGACCAACTACCACGAGCCGCAGCGTGGCCTGCAGGTTCCCGTCCACGTCGGCGTGAGCTACGACAGCGACCTGGAGTTGGTGGAGCGCGTCACGATCGAGGTCGGGCGGGAGGTGATGCGCGAGGTCCCCGGTGGTGACCCCGACTTTGAACCATGGGTGTGGTTCGGTGCCTTCGGCAGCTCGAGCATCGACTGCACCGTCTACCTCCGGGCAGCCGAGTTCTACGACCAGTACCCCGTCCGTCACGCATTCGTGAAGCGGCTCCACGCCCGGTACCGCGAGGAGGGTATCGAGATCCCGTACCCCATCCAGACGCTGCGCTGGGAGGGGGACGGGCGGGGCACCGCGCTCCTCCGGCCAAACCAGGGCGATCACCAGAGGTGAGAAGGAAATCCCGCGTATCCGCGGGAAAAGCTACCAACCTCGGGCTCGCCACAGCGGCTCCCGGTAGGATAGCTGTCCGGCCCTTGAACCAGGCGATGAATAGCCCCTCACTCAAGCAAGGAACCCAGCGTGGCCACGTCCTCGCAGTCGCTGCCCGTCCCCGTCCACCGTTTCGAGGACGAGGCCCTCGTGTTCGCCGACGCGCTCTACGGCTCGGCGCTCCGTATGACGCGCAACCCCTCCGATGCCGAGGATCTCGTGCAGGAGACCTACCTTCGGGCCTTCCGCGCGTGGGACCGTTTCGAGCCGGGTACGAACCTGAAGGCGTGGCTCTTCAAGATCATGACCAACCTCTTCATCAGCGGTTACCGGCAGCGGCGCCGGGAGCCGGTCACTGTCTCGACCGACGACACCGAAGAGTTCGATCTTTACCGCAATCTCCTCGCTCATGACGCCGGGGTGGGCAAGTCGGCGGAGTCCATCGTGCTCGAGGGCCTGGTGGACGACGATGTCAAGCAGGCGCTCTCCGACCTTGCCGAGAACTTCCGGATCCCCGTCCTGCTCGCCGACGTCGAGGGATTCTCCTACCGGGAGATCGCCGACATGCTGAACATTCCGATCGGTACGGTCATGTCGCGGCTGCACCGGGGAAGGAAAGCGCTCCAAAAGGCGTTGTGGGAGAAGGCGGTGGAAACCGGGCTTGTCGAAGGAAGGTCGTAAGCGATGAATTGCCGTGAGGTGCTGCAAGAGATCTCTCTCATTCTCGACGGTGAGCTTTCCCCCGAGAAGTGCGAAGAACTCAAAGGTCATCTGGAGCGCTGCACCGAATGCTTCGGGCGCCACGAGACCGAGCGGCTGTTCAAGGACCTCGTCCGGCGCCGCTGCGGCTGTGAGCCCGCGCCGCCGCAACTCGTCACCCGGATCCGGTTCGCTATCCAGGTCGAGGGCGCCCGGTCGGAGTAGGGCGTCTAGTTTCGTCCAGAGTTTCGTGTAGCAACAGGCCCCCCCAACTTACGTAGTCCTGTCCCCCTTTCCGACGCAATTTGGCTAGCGCGGGCCATCATCTTGCCTCATACGCCCGGAATAGCAACATGTGACTAGACACATTGGGTCCCATAATTTGATCCTATCTGTCCATTCTTTCCTGCTCTGCGAAAGCCGAATATTGAGGCGAACGGGTCTACGGCCTGGCCGAGACTATGGCGTTTCAACCAAAGGAGAAGCAATGGCAGAGTCACGAGTCGCTGTCCGCAACAACGACTACCTGCGGACCGCAGATGTCGCTCGGGTCCTCCACGTGTCGACCAAGACCGTCTCGCGATGGGCCAACGACAAGAAGCTTCCGTACATGCGGACCCTCGGGGGTCACCGCCGCTACCCGGCGCAGGCCATCCATCAGCTCGCTGAAGGGCTCGTGGGCCGCAGCTAGTCAGCGGCATCCGGAGAATGGAGGGGGCTCGGGTGTGTTCGGTTGACGCTGATGCCCCGGGCCCCCTTCGCTCCGGTTGCTCTCGCCTTGGTTCTCGCCAGGGTTGTTGCAGGTCCGACGCTTGTCCGGCGCCATGAGGTAGGTCACCAGAAGGAACACGCCCGCGCCCAGCACCACGTCGCCGACACTGACGATGCCGAGCGGGGGCACGGGGATGATGTCGCCGAGGAACCCGAGGCGAGTACCCGGCCCCTTGACCCCGTGCTTCACCGAGTTCTGCAGGTGCGAGGCGACGTGCGATCCCGACACCCGGGCTGCCCAGAGCGAGACCGGCATGGCGCCGTTGGCCAGGATGACACTCAGGTTGAGGAGCAGTCCCAGGCCGATGATCATCGCTCCAGGGAACCGGAAGTTGAGCACAACGAATGTGCCCACCAAGCCGTAAGAGATGGCCAGCACGAGGGGTCCGGCGACTCCCTTCTGGACGCCGGGAAACCTGGCGGCGGCTGCGTCGGCGCCGATCTGAAGGGCCAGTCCGAGGAAGACGAGCCAGGGAAGCCGGAAGCGAACCCGGTTGATGTTCTCCAGGCTCCCGCCGCGCAGCACACCGACCACCACGCCAGCGAGGAGCAGGACGAAGGCGAGGAGCACCGGCGCAGGATACTCCCGGTACCTCAGAAGACAGGGAGGAGCAACTTGCCGGCGACTACTCCAGCGGCTGCCTTCCGGCGAACCCCGTCTCCCTGTCGTGCCAGAAGTTGACCGCATCCTCGCCCAGTCGCCAGCACAGGTAGATCTGCCTTCCTCCACGGAGGCCGGGGAAGTCGATCAGCCCCTGCTCGATATCGCGCACGACGATGCCCCTGTCCCGGAACCAGGACAGCTCGTCTGCCGCGGTCCGTGACGAGGCAAGCCAGCGGGAGGCTCCGGCATCGCCCCCGTTGCCACCGGCGCTCGAGGCCATCGACGTCCGGTGTCCGGCAACGTCGGCGTAGGCCCGTTGCAGCCGCACGAGTCGCTCCCGCACCTCGTCCAGCAGGAGGTTGGCGGTCTCGCGCGTGTAGACGGTCTCGGGCTCGTCCAAAACGAACCCATAGTATGTGGATGATGTCGACGGTCGCCGAGCGCACGTGGGAGCAGACCGACCTCGCTCCGCCCGAGGTCGCGCACCTGCACCACTTCCTTGGAGCCTGGCAGCTGATCGCCGACCTTTCCTTCGCCGACCTCCTCCTGTGGTGCCGGCTGTCGGCGTCGCAGGGCTTCGTCTGCCTGGGCCAGCTCCGCCCGGTGACTGCCCAGACGCTGCATCCCGAGGATGCCTTCGCACGGGTCGTGCGGCCCGAGGAGTTGCCGATCATCGACCGGGCCTTCGCCGAGGGGCGGAGCTGGCGCAGAGACGAACCCGTGCTGGTCGACGGCCTGCAGGTGCGGATGGAGGCGGTCCCCGTGCCGTACGAGGGCCGGGTGATCGCGGTGATGACCATGGAGGGCATCCCGCTCGGCCACCGCCGGCCTGGCCAGCTCGAGCAGACCTACCTGTCCTGCGCCCTGGCGCTCACCCGCATGGTCCAGGAGGGCAATTTCCCCTTCGAGGGAGAGGCCCTCGATCCCGAGCTGTCTCCCCGGGTGGGCGACGGCTTCCTGCGGCTCGACTCGGAGGGCCGGGTGCTCTACGCGAGCCCCAACGCCGTCTCCGCCTACCGGCGCCTCGGCGTGGTATCGAACATCGTGGGGGAGCGCCTCGCCGACATCGGCGTCGAGCCCTCGCTGGCCTGGGCCGCCCTGCACATGGGGACGCCGTTGGAGGCCGAGGTCGAGGTCGGCAGCACCGTCGTGCTGCAGCGCGCGGTGCCGTTCCTCCGGGGGCCGCACCGCGATGTCGTCGGCGGCATGCTCCTCGTGCGCGACGTCACCGAGCTGCGCCACCGGGAGCGGATGCTCGCCCGTCAGGAGGCCGTCATCCAGGAGATCCACCACCGGGTCAAGAACAACCTGCAGACGATCGCCAGCCTGCTGCGCCTGCAGGCACGCCGGCTGGACAGTCCGGAGGCCAGGGGCGCCCTGGAGGAGGCCCAGCGCCGTATCGCCTCCATCGCCCTCGTGCACGAGACGCTGTCCCGTGATCCCAGGGAAGCCGTGGAGTTCGGGGAGGTGGGCCGGGCCATCATCCGCATGGTCGCCGACGGCCTGACCCTGCCCGACCGCCGGGTCGACATCCGTTTCGAGGGTGACCCCGGGGAGCTGCCCGCCGAGGTGGCCACGCCGCTGGCCGTCGTCCTCGTCGAACTGGTGCAGAACGCCGTCGAGCATGCGTTCGGTCCGGGTGGCGGCACCGTGGTCGCCCGTATGAGCCAGGAGCCCGGCTTCGTTCGCCTGCTCGTGGAGGACGACGGTGAGGGCCTCCCCGAGGGCTTCAACCTCGCCGAATCGGGGCTGGGTCTTCAGATCGTCCGGGCGCTGGTGGGCAGCGAGCTCCACGGCAAGATCAACATCTCGTCGGGAGCGAGCAATGGGGGCAACCCGGGCGTCACTGCAGTTGTGGACATCCCGCTTCGGATTGGGGAGCGGCAGCGGGACGGGTGAGGTAGAGGGGTGAGTTCATCTACCGCTAATGGGGGGTGAATTACCCCGAGGTAACTATGAAGTTGTTTCAGGCAAAAGAAGGCTGCCGCCGGCTGTGCTGAATCTCTTTGCGTTCCTCTTCGGAGAGGCCTCCCCAGACGCCGATGTCCTGCCCCGTGGCGAGTGCCCAATCCAGACACCGCGCCCTCACGCAGCAGTCGTTGCAGATCTGTTTGGCCGCTTCGATCTGCTCGAGGGCAGGTCCGGTCGTCCCGATTGGGAAGAAGATGTCCGGATCCTCAATCTCACGGCAGGCGGCGTCGTGGCGCCAGTCGCATGCAGCGGATGACAAGGGATCAAGGTAAAACGTGACGTCTTTCAACCTTCAATCCTGACAGTCTCGCGGGGGCAATAGGAGCGTGAGAATAGCGAGCCGAAGCGCCTCCGACAAGGGTTTCCCTGCTTTTTTAACCACTAATTTCTACGCTAATCCCCCAGGTGGCGCGAACAAAGCCCGTGCGGCACCGCACGCAAATTACCAGAATTGGACCCCCCAGCGCAGTCCATTTCACCGCAGGGAGGGCCTTACCGGCCCATGCCGGTCCCCGAGAGAGGGGCGAACGGCCGTCAGCCGGACGCCCTGGCAGGCTCCGGCTGCTCCGCCTCCGAGGCGTCACGCTTGGCTTTCGTGGCCTCGACGCTGGCTTTGAGGGCTTCCATGAGGTCCAGGATCTGGGTGGGCTCGGCGGTGGGCGCGACTGCCACCTCCTGGCCCGCGATCTTCGCCTCGGCTGCTGCCTCCAGGCGCCCGCGGTAGGAGTCGGTGAACTGATCCGGCTGGAAGTGGTCGGTCAGGTTGTCGATGAGCGTCTTGGCCATCGCCAGTTCCTGGGGCCGGATCTCGACGTCCTTCTCGAGCTGCTCGAAGTCGGGCTTGCGGATCTCGTCTGGCCAGTACATGGTCTCGAGGACGAAGACGCCATCGTGGAGGCGGAGGGTGGCCAGGCGCTCCTTCTCGCGCAGCGTGAACTTCGCTATGGCCACCCGGCCCGACTCCTGCAGAGCCTGGGCAAGAAGCCGGTAGGCCTTGAGGCCGGTTGGCTCGGGAGCCAGGTAGTAGGACTTCTGGAAATAGATGGGATCGATCTCCTCCAAGGGTACGAAGGACACCACGTCCACGGCCCGGATGCTGTCGGAGGGCAGCCGCTCGAGCTCCTCGTCGCTGAAGACGACGTAGCGGTCCTTCTCGTACTCGTAGCCCTTCACGATCTCGTCGTAAGGGACCTCCTCCTCGTCGACCGAGCACACCCGCTTGTAGCGGATCCGCCCGTTGTCGGCGGCATGGAGCTGGTGGAACTTCAGACTCTTCTCCTCGACGGCCGTGAAGAGGCGCACCGGGATGCTGATGAGGCCGAAGGTGATGGCCCCGTTCCAGATGGATCGCATGGCAGGCATGCATCCATGATACTTCCGGCTTTGCCGCCTGAGCGCGAAGAATTCTTGGGAAGACGCAGAAATTGCCCTCTGGTTGTCGGTACCCCTCAGTAGCATCGCAACCATGACTGGTCGCATGTGGGTCGAGGCGTGGAGTCCCGAGTATGGGACCTCCTACGGCATCGACGCCCCCGAGCCTGAAGCAGCCGGGGGTGCCGGAGGCCAGGCCCAGCCGGTGGAAGAGGTCCCCTGGGCGCCCGTCACCCCCCTCGTCGGGGTACTCCCGCCGCTGGCGTTCCTCGACGGCGTGAGCCGGGTCGATGCCAGGGTCTTTCTCGAGAGCGACGGCGAGCTGGTGGCCGGGTTGTGCGGATCGGTCGGCGTCGGGGCGATGAAGACCAACGGGGCCACGAGGTTCGGGGCGACCAAGGTGCACCGGGCGCTCGTCTTCCCGCCCGGCCGGCATGCCGAGATGCCTTTCGTCTCGGATGTGCTCGACTACGAGTCCCGGCAGGCGAAGGGTCCGAGGCCCGAAGACGTCCGGTTCGCCCTCGAGAGCCTGCGGGAGGAGCGGGAGGGGCTGCTGGCTGCGGCCCTCGCCGACGAGGGCTTCATCGTCATCGCCGACGGCCGGCTCCGCCGGGAGCTGCCGCTCAGCGTCATCGGCTACATCAAGAGCCAGGAGGGCGGCTACCTGGACCGGGGCCTGCAACCCATCGTTCCCGCACTGGGACCGGGTCAGCGGACGCCCGTCTTCGCCCTTATGGACCAGCGCCACCACCACTACTCGTGGTACCTGCGCCTCGCTGCCTCGCCGGGTGGCCACCCGTGGGCCGGTGTGGCGCGGTGCGAGGTGAGCGCCTCCCTGCCGCTCCCGCGGGCGGTCGAGCTTGCCGACCTCACCGCGGCGCACCTCCCGCGCTTCTCCTCGAAGCCCTTCTGGGACACCCGCTCGCCCCAGAACCTCGTCCCGATCGCCACCCTCGAGCGGCGCCTGTGGCACCTGCAGGGCGACCGCCAGCTGGTGCTCCGCCGGATCCGCTCTGCCGTGGCCCGCGCCCCGGAGTACGCGGGTGTTTGACGACGAGCTGGAGCAGGTCGGACTCGTGCTGGGCCTGGAGCCGGCCACCACCACGGAGTTCCGGATCCTCATCGACGAGGCCAACTACCTGCAGCTCGACGACCTGGTGGTCGTGGAGACCGAGGTGCCGAAGGCGGGCACGGTCCGCACCTACGGCGTCGTGACCGAGGTGGCCTCCCGGCACGAGGGGGGCCGCTTCGAGTCCGACACCCTCCGCATCGCCGAGGAGCTCACCATGGACGCCGACAAGTCCCGGTCGGCGACGGTGCAGACCATCCGCGTGGTCCCCGAGATCTGGGTGGCGCCCGACCCGGGCGAGCCGGCCTGGCGGGTGTCGGGCGCGGCCCGCGACGAGGCACTCTACGCCGACGAGATGGAGCGGCGCCTGCCCATCGGCTTCGCCAAGGACGGGGCGCCGCTGTGGGTCGACCTCGACTTCTTCGACGGCACGAAGGGCGCCCACGCCTCCATCTCGGGCGTCTCGGGGGTCGCGACGAAGACGTCGTTCGCCCTCGCCTTCCTGCGCCTGCTGACGGCGCACCACGGCATCGTCGGCCCCGCTGCCGCCAACCTCCGGGCGCTGGTGTTCAACGTGAAGGGCGAGGATCTGCTCTGGCTCGACAAGGCCAATGCCCGCCTCACCGAGGAGGCAAGGGAGCAGTGGACCCTCCTCGGGGTGCCGGCCGAGCCGTTCCCCTCGGTGTCGTTCTGGGCGCCGGTGCGGGCCGGCCCGGAGCTGATCCCCGACACGGAGTCCCGCATGGAGGGGGTGACCGCCTTCTCGTGGACGCCGCTCGAGTTCATCGAGCGAGGCCTGCTGCGCTTCCTCTTCACCGAGACCGGCGACTTCCGCCAGCAGCTCACCTTCGTCGAGGAGCGCGTCCGAGCGCAGCTCCAGCGCCATTCGGTCCCCGACCCCCGCCACCCCGGCGTCGCCGTGGTCGAGGGAAGGTCGGTTGCATCCCTGGCCGACCTGGTCGAGGTCATCGAGGAGCACCTCGACCCCGTCGACAGTGAGCCCGAGCTCGCCTGGACCGGCCGGGTGGCAGGCGGGACGGCCCAGGCGTTCATGCGGCGCCTGCGGGCAGCCGAGGCCCGCATCGGGCGCCTCATCCGCCCCGGCGGCCGGCGCGTGGACCGCCTGGCCGAGACCATCTGCGTCGTGGACATCCATAAGCTGCAGGATTTCGCCCAGCGCTTTGTCGTCGGCGCCATCCTCGACGAGGTCTTTGCCGACAAGGAGGCCACGGGCCAGCGCCAGCCCCTGCAGGTGGTCCTGCTCGACGAGCTCAACAAGTACGCCCCCCGGGAGGGGCACTCGCCCATCAAGGAGACCCTCGTCGACATCGCCCAGCGGGGGCGGTCGCTCGGCATCATCCTCATCGGCGCCCAGCAGACCGCATCCCGGGTGGCCCCGGAGGTCGTGGAGAACGCGTCGATCCGCGTCACCGGGCGCCTCGACGCCGCCGAGGCGGAGCGCAGCGAGTACGGGTGGATGCTGCCGTCGACCCGGGCGAGGGCCCGCCTCTTCAAGCCCGGCACCATGGTGCTGTTCCAGCCCGGTATCCCGGCCCCCCTCGTCTTCACGTTCCCGTTCCCGCCGTGGGCGACGCGCAAGGAGGAGGCCGTGGCCGACGACGACCCCTTCGAGGGCCTGTCGTGAGGGCCGACACCGTTGTGAGCGCAGACGGGGGCGTCGGCCAGCAGGGCCGTGAGGAAGTCCGCAACGAAAACCGTGCCAGACACGGAAAGGGTTGCGGACTTCTGCTAGGAACACCTTGGCCGGCACGGGGCGGGGACCTGTTGTGAGGGTCACGAAGGTGTTCCGCTCGGAGGTGCGGAAGAAAAACGTTGCTATACGTCCCAAAAGTTCCGCACCTTGGCCGGCCTCCCGCCCGGCGGGGGGCCCGTGGTGAGGATCCTCCATACCGCCGACTGGCACGTCGGCAAGAAGCTGGGCCGGGTCGACCGGCGGGCCGAGTTCGAGCAGGTCTTCGACGAGATCGTCGCCATCGCCCGGGACCAGAAGGTCGACCTCGTCATCGTCGCCGGGGACCTGCTGGACCGGGCGTTCGCTCCCTACGACGCCATCTCGCTCGTCCTCGACGTCCTCCGCCGATTGGCGGATGCCACCGGCCACGTGGTGGTCATTGCCGGCAACCACGACTCCGTGGCCCTGCTCGACCTCCTGGCGCCCTGGCTCAGGGATCTGGGCATCCTGCTCGTCCCCCACATCCGGCGCCCCAGCGAGGGAGGCGTCCTGACGGTGCCGTCCCGCGACGGGACCGAGACCGCCGCCATCGCCGCCTTCCCCTTCCTCCACGAGGCAGAGGTGGTGGACTTCATGCAGGAGTCCGAGGAGTGGTTCAAGAGCTACGACCAGCGGGTCCAGCGGATCTGCGCCCGTCTCTGCGATGCCCTCGATCCCGACGCGGTAAGGATCCTGACGGGACACTTCTTCGTGGCGGGGGCCGAGCTCGGCGGGGGAGAGCGCAGGATCCAGGTCGGTCCACAGTACGCCGCGACGGTCCATGCGATCCCGCCGAACATCCACTACGCGGCCCTGGGCCACGTGCACCGGCCGCAGGAGATCGCCGGGGCAGCGGTCCGGGCACGCTACGCCGGCAGCCTGCTGCAACTGGACTTCTCCGAACGGACCCACCGCAAGGAGGTCGTGCTCGTCGAGGCGTCGGCCCACAAGCCTCCCCGGGTGTGGTCGCAACAGCTCGACTCGGGCCGGCGGCTGCTCCGGGTCGAGGACACGATGGACCAGCTCCGTGCCCGGGCCGGGGCGGGCGAGTTCGCCGACGCCTACCTCGACATCCGCGTCACCACCGCTGGGCCGGTCTTCGGGATCGCCGACGAGGTGCGCAGCTTCCTGCCCGACGCCGTGCTCGCCCAGGCAACGTGGCAGCCCCACCCCAGCGACGGGCAGGCGGCCGCCGGTGGTCCGGAGCGCTCGCTGGCCGCCGCGTACGCCGAGTTCCATGCCCTGCCGAAGAGCCGCGGCGGCTACGAGGTGGCGGCCTCGGAGGAGCTGATCGCCGCGGTGCGGGAGCTAGAGGAGGAGGTGCTGGGTGCGGCCCCTTGAGCTCGCCCTGGAGGGCTTCCGCTCCTACCGGACGCCCACGACGTTCGACTTCCAGGACCGGGGCCTGTTCGGCATCGTCGGCCCCACGGGTGCGGGCAAGTCCTCGGTCCTCGACGCCCTGATCTACAGCCTCTACGGCAAGACGCCCCAGATCGGCAAGGACACCAAGAAGCTCATCACCTCGGGGGCTGGCGTAGCCCGGGTGCGGCTGGTCTTCGACGTCGACGGCACGGGCTGGGAGGTGCTCCGGGTCCTCCGGCGTGAGGGTCCGTCGCAGGTGATCCTCAAGCGCCTCGGCGAGGGTACGCCGGACACGTCGGGTGAGCGGGCCGTGAACGACCGCATCGCCGACATCGTCGGGCTCGACTTCGATGCCTTCTGCTCGTCGGTGACCCTGCCGCAGGGCGAGTTCGACCGCTTCCTCAAGGCGACCCCCACCGATCGCTCCAGGATCCTGAAGCGCATCTTCCGCTACGAGCGGGTCGACGCCATGAGAGACCTCGCGAAGCAACGGGTCGCCGGCATCGACGTCGAGCTCAAGGCGGTGCAGGCGGAGCTTCTGGCCCTTCCACCCGAGCCGGAGGCGCTCCTTGCCCACCTTGAGGCGCAGCGGATCGACCGGGATGCCAGGGTCTCCGCCCTGCGGGAGGGCGTCGCTGCCTTCTCCGCTGCGCAGGCGGTGGTCGCCGCGGCGGAGGAGCACCTGTTGGAGATCGCCCGGCGGTCGGAGCTGGTCGACAGGACGGTGACGCAGATCCCGGCGGTCTCGGTCCTCGAGGCGCTGGCCGCCGAAGAGGATTCCGGACTGGCACGCTCCGCAGCCGCCGAGGCCGGCCTCGAGGAGGCGCGACACCGCGCCGAGGCGGCCGAGGCGGCTGTTGTCCAGAAGGAGTCCGAGGTCGGCGGCGAGGCCCTGGCGGCTGCCCGCGACCTGTCGTCCCGGCGTGTCCGGACGGTGGCGGAAGCGGCGGGCCGCCGGGAGGATGTTGCAAGGCGGAAGGCGGCAGCCGCCCGGGCGGCGCAGGCGTTGGAAGCCCAGGAGCGAGCTGCCGCAACGGCCGAGGCGGCCGCAGCGGCCGCCCAGAGGGTCCTTCGCGCGGCGCAGGAGGGCCATGCCGCCCATCTCCTCCGGGCGGAGCTGCGACCGGGGCAGCCCTGTCCCGTCTGCGCGCAGGAGGTCACCGTGGTTCCCGACGGTGGTCCCGTGCCGGAGGCGCTGGATGCGGCCGAGCAGGCGGCGACCACCGCCGTCAGGGTCGCGAGGGAGCAAGCCGCCGAGGCAGCCGCCCTGCTCGGCGCAGCCTCGTCGGCCTTCGCCAAGCTCCAGGCGGCCGAGGAGGAGATGGCTGCCGCGACGAAGGAGCTGGTCGAGCTGGACGAGGCCCTGGCGAGGCTGCTCGGGTCAGGGGTCGAGGCAGCCGCCGAGGTGGCGAGGCGGGAGGCGCTCATCGCCTCGGCCGCCAGGGATGCAGCGGCGGCGCGGAAGGGGGCGGACGTTGCCGCCCAGGCCGCACACGCGGCGCAGCGCCTCCTGGAGACCTCTGCGACGAAGCGGCGCCAGCTCGCCGGGGAGCTGATCCGGATCTCGACCATCCTCGGCGTCGAGGGACCGGGGATCGAGGACGAGGCCGGGAGCCTGGCCGGCGCAGCCAAGCGGGCCCGGGACGCCGGGGTCGCGATGCTGGAGGAGCAGGTCAGGCTCCGCAGGGAGGTCCTGGCCGACGAGGCGGAGAGCAGAGACGTGCTCGCAGGGCTCCGGGAGCGGCTCGGGCTGGGGCCCCGGGAGCGGATCGAGGACGCCCTGCAAGCTGCGTCGGAGGCGGTCGGAGCCCTGGGGCAGCGCATCGAGCAGGCACGCCGGGCCATCGAGCAGCAGGCGATCCTCGAAGCTCGGACGGTGGAGATCCAGGGGCGCCGCAGCGTGTACCAGCGGCTGGCGGCCGATCTGACCGACGCCAAGTTCATCGCCTACCTCCTCGACGCCGACCGCCAGCGCCTCGCCAGCGTGGGCTCCGAGAAGCTCTTCCAGCTCACCGGCAGGTACCGCTTCGACGACGAGGGCCAGTTCCACCTCCTCGACCTCGCCAACGACGTCGTCCGGTCGCCGGACACCCTCTCGGGTGGCGAGACGTTCCTCGCCTCGCTCGCCCTGGCGCTGGCCCTGGCCGAGGCGGTGGCGGAGGGAGGGAGCCGGCTGGACTGCTTCTTCCTCGACGAGGGCTTCGGCTCGCTGGATGCGGCCAGCCTCGACCTCGCCATCGACGGCGTCGAGAGCCTGGCTTTGCCCGGCCGCCTCATCGGGGTCATCTCCCACGTGGGGGGTGTCCAGGCCCGCCTCGACGACCTCATCGTGCTGGAGAAGGCGAACGACGGGTCGACGGTCGTGGTCCAGACCGAGGGCCCGATCGCCTATCCCACCGGCTCAATCTGAGCGTTACGATCACTGCCATGGCAACGGCACTGGAACCCCGGCCTCGCCGCTTCACGGTCGAGGAATACCTGCGGATGGGCGAGTCAGACATCCTCCTTCCCGACGAGCGGGTCGAGCTCATCGAGGGCGAGATCATCCAGATGGCGCCGATCGGCTGTCCGCACGCGGGCACCGTCGCCCACCTCCTCACCCTGCTTGTTCGCGGCGCCGGCGAACGGGCAGTGGTCTGGCCTCAGAATCCCCTGCACCCTCGGGGACCGCTCGATGCCGCAGCCCGACCTGATACTGCTCAAGCCGCGCCCGACCTTTTACACCGACGCTCACCCCATCGGGGACGACGTCCTGCTGTTGATCGAGGTCGCCGACAGCTCGATCCGCTACGACCGCCTGAGGAAGCTCCCGCTCTACGCCCGCTTCGGGGTCCCGGAGTGCTGGATCGTCAATCTCCAGGAGGGTTGCATCGAGGCGTCCCACACCCCGGACAAGGAGGGCTACCAGGAATTCCGGCGCTACGTTGCCGGCGAGCGGATCTCCCCCCAGGCCCTTCCCGACCTCGTCATCGAGGTGGGAGCACTGCTCGGAACCGAAGCTGGCGTGTAGCCTGAGCCATCCAAGGCTCCATAACGCTATTCTATAAACGTTTGAGCATTTTCTGCCCCCATAGGGGCGGGATTTACTCAAACGTTTTTTTGGGGCCGGCGGCGGACGTTCTCTGCGAACCACGTTGCGGTTGCCGCGACGCCATGCGCAAAGAACCGAGCCCCCGCTCGCGCCCTCTCACTAGAAACCGCATCTGAGCGGCAGGAGGACCGGTCGTTCCCTTCAGCTACGCCCTATTCGGGCGCGCCCTAGGCCCAGCGCTCCTGGGCCCGCAGGATCGAGGCGGCAAACCGGACCAGGCCGGGCGCATCCCGCACCCACCCCAACAGGGTCCCCACCGGCGTCACATGGCGCAACGACCCGACCAGGGTCAGCCGGGAGCGGGCCCGTCGACGCACCGCCGCAACGAGTTGCGCCGACTCGATGGCCGGGGCGGCGGGGTCAAGCCGGCTGTGCAGCGCCAGCACGGGCACCCGGATGGCGTCGACGTGTCTCGCGGGGGAGATCCGGTCGAGCATGCCCCGGACGTCGTCGGGGAGCTGGGCGATGAGCGGTGCGGTCCGGCGGGGGTCGCGGTTGGCGAGGATCTCCTCCACCACCTCCAGCCTCCGGCCGCCGAGGAAATCGCCCAGCAGCGGGCCGACCTCGCCCAACGCCGCAGCAGGGGGCTGCCACGGATAGAGGCTCCCGTTCACGCAGACGCTGCCGGTCGTCACTCCTTCGATGAGGTGCACGACGTCGTAGTAGGTGCCGATTGTGGCGAGGCTCCGCACGCGGGCCTGGATCGACGGGCGCTGGGCCAGCGCGCAGAGGGCGAGGGCGCCGCCGTACGAGAAGGCGACCACCACGACGGGGCCGGTCCGGTCGGCAAGCTCGTCGATGGCATCGAGGATGCGCAGGCCGTCATCGGCGTCCATCCGCCGCTCGGCGAGGACAAGCGACGGCGCCAGGACGGTCCGGCCCACGCGGCAGAAGGCCTGCGCGAGGTCCCGGACCCTCGGGTCGTCGATCCCCCCGGCGTTGGCGCCGTGCACGAGCACGATCCCCGGCGCCCCCGATCTTCCCTCGTAGAGGTCGGCGGGGCCATGCGGCAGGTCGATACGGCTGGCCCGAGGACGCCGTGAGGCCCACGACAAAGGATGAAGGGGGGACGGAAGGACCTCACTCAGCACCAAGGCGCCTTTGAGGGCGCTGCGGCCGCGGGGGGTGGCCGCCAGCGCAGCGAGGGAGCCTACGAACAGCCATGCCTTCCGCCCCCCCACGGGTCACAGCATAAAGGGAGAGCGTGCCTTCAGGGTCCCTCGATGTCCTCTGGCAACTCCCAGGGCAGCGACAGCCGCAGCCTGTGCTGCCGGGGCTGGTAGTCGGCGTGGGGGAAGAGGGCATGCACCAGCGGCTCCCTGAGGCGGCGCTCGAACGGGGCCATCTCACCAGCAGGCGGCGTGGTGTCCTCGAGGTCGGCCTCGATCCCGGCAGGTTCCGAGGAGACGGCGACTTCCAGCGCGTCGACGCCGGGGCGAATGGCGATCCTCAGGTGCTCGGGGCGGCGAAGGTCCTCGATGGCGTCGGCGCACACTTCGGATACGGCGACCTTCACGTCCGCGACCGCCTCCTCGCTCAGCTCGAAATGGCGTCCGGCGGCCGCGAGGAACAGGCGAGCCGTTCCCACGTACTCCGCCTGCGGCGGTATCTGCAGCTCCAGCAGATCGTCTTCGGTCACGTCTCCGCTCCCATGTCCGGCAGTCCCAGGCTGACGGCGTCCTCCACCGAGGTGAAGGTTGGCAGCACCTTTTCGAGATCCGTCAGCCTCAGCATACGGCGCGCCTGGTCGCCCGGCTGGACCAGGGCGAGCGTCCCATTGCGGTTCGTCGCCTGCCTGAGGGCGCTGACCATCACCGACACACCAGCGGAGTCCAGGAAGTCCACGTGCTCCAGATCGACGATGATCCTGCCGTCGCCCCGGTGGATGCGGTCGAGGATCAGCTGCCGCAGGGTGGGGGAGCTGTAGACGTCGAGGTCCCCACGGACGTCGATGACCGTCCAGCCACCCTCGGTGCGGGAAGCCACGGCGAACGGTTGGAGCGCGTTCGCGTCGCTCTCCTGGCGGGCCACGTGTCCCTGGGACTCCATTCGCGCAAAGCCTACCCGGCAGCGAGGTTGGAAAACAATGCGCACAATGGCAGGCAGCAGTTCCTGGTGTGGTTTGCCAGGTCTCGACTCCGGGGACAGTCCTGGGGTGAAATCACTGGGGGTGAACACCGTCGAGGTCAAGACCATGGGCGACGTCTCACTGAGTGTTCCGGCGAAGCCGGACTTTCTGCACGTCGTCCGCGCGGTGGTGTCGGGGGTGGGTGCCCGCCAGGGCCTCAGTTACGACGCCATCAACGAGTTGTGCCTCGCTGCCAGCGAGGCAGCCGCCTATCTGCTCGGTTTGACGCCCGCAGACGGCGACGCCGTCCGCGGAGGCAGGCTGTCCGTCCGGGTGCGGGCTGAGAACGACATCGACATCACCGTTATGACGGATGCCGTGGTGCCGACGTGGCCCCCGCCTGCCCAGCGGACGCTTGCGTGGAGGATCCTGGCCGGCCTCGTCGACGACGTGTCGTTCGTGGTCGAGGAGGGGTGTCCCGCCATCCGTCTCGTCCTCAGCGGACCGGCGCGGGAGAGCGCCACGGAACGTTGACGGCTATCTTTGGCCCAAGGGGACCCCGCCAATGACCGACACCGAACAGCGCGACCTCAACCGGGAGCGCACGCGGGAACTCTTCGAGCGGCTCCCGAGGGACCCGACGGCCCGAGACCGGCTCGTCGAGCTCCACCTGCCCCTGGTCGAGTACCTCGCCCGCCGTTTCCGCGGCCGGGGCGAGCCGCTGGAGGACCTCATCCAGGTGGCCAGCCTGGGCCTGCTGAAGGCCATCGACCGCTTCGACTCCGATCGGGGTGTCGAGTTCTCCACCTACGCGACCCCCACCATCGTCGGGGAGTTGAAGCGCTACTTCCGTGACAAGGGCTGGGCGATCCGCGTGCCCCGCCGCCTCCAGGAGGTGGGCCTGCAGCTCGCCGAGGTCGTGCCGGCCCTGGCCCAGGAGCTGGGCCGGTCCCCGACGCTGCGGGAGATCGGGGACTCGCTGGGGTTCTCGGAGGAGGAGGTGCTGGAGGCGATGAACGCTGCCCAGGTCTACTCGCTCAAGTCGCTGGACGCCCCGACGGGCACCGACGACGGCAGCCTCTCCATTTCCCAGCTGGGGGCGGAGGACGAGGCCCTGGAGCTCTTCGAGTCGTGGGCCAGCGTGGCGCCCCTGTTGAAGAAGCTGCCCCCCCGCGAGCGGGAGATCCTGTACCTACGCTTCGTCGCGAACGAAACGCAGAGCAAGATCGCCGAGAAGCTCGGGATCTCGCAGATGCACGTGTCCCGCCTCCTGGCCAAGACGCTGGCGTCGCTCCGGGAGTCGGTGGGCAGCTTCGACGCCTGACGGACGCACCAGCGGCGGCCTAGTAGGGAGCGAAGTCCGGAACTTTTCGCGTGGATACACGCGATTTCTTCCGGACTTCCGAATCCCCCCCGCTTCCTGTCAGTACCAGGCACTGAGCGGCGGCTTGTCCGCCGACCACTGGGGCTGGCTGGCGAAGAGCGACGACTGGCAGCCGTAGTTGCATGCAGATGTGTTCCGCCGGGTCGGACCGCCCCAGACGGGAGAACGAGGCTAAGCAGTTCGCACTCGATTCGAAACGGCCCCGTTTCGGCTCCGCCGGGGCGCCTCCCGCGCCAGGGTGTGGGGGATCGTTGACGAAAGTCGGGTTGTTCAACAGGTCCTAGTCGTCATCGTGTTTCCCGGCCGGATGGAGTTGGTCGCGGACCGCTCCCCCGGGGAATGCGGCGTCGTGCACGTTGACGTAGTACCCGGACGGGTTGTCGTGGATGTCCTGGATCAGCGCAGGGTCGACGCCGTGCACGCAGCCCCCGACGCTCGAGATCGTGTCGGGGATCGGAGCGTTGAAGAAGGGGACGACGACGGATCCGGTGACGCCGGCTGCTCCGGAGTGGATATGGGCGGCGGTGACCGAGGTCAGCCCGTCCCAGTGCAGGCGGAAGCAGACGGTGTCGCTCGACGGCTTCAACGTGATGACGGCCCGGGCGGTGGCGGTCGGCTCCGCCGGCGGGACTTCCATGCCGCCGGTCATCTTGCCGACGAACACGTTCGCCTTTCCCGAGCCCTTTCCCGACTCTCGGGCAAAGACCGGTCCGGCGACGACCACGGCTGCCACGACGGCCAGGCTGGCGATGCCGCCGATGATCCCCATCTTCTTTCCGCTGCGCATGGCACCTCCTCGATCGATCGGCCCCCGCTTCCCGAGAAGCTCTACCCAGAAAATGCTCTCCAGGCCCAGGCGACGGGGGATTGCTAGGGCAGGGGGCTCTCCAGCCGCAGAAGGTCCTCGAGGCTCTCTCGCCGCACGATCGTGTGCGCCGCCCCGTCCCTGACCAGCACGACCGCCGACCGGGGCTGGCGGTTGTAGTTGGACGCCATCGAGTACCCGTAGGCGCCGGTCGCCGGGACGGCGAGGACGTCGCCACGCCGGACCGACGCGGGAAGGCCGACGTCGCGCACCAGGATGTCGCCCGACTCGCAGTGCATCCCCGCCACGGTCACCGTCCTTCCCGGCTCCTCGAGGGCCTTGTTCGCGAGGAGGGCGGCGTAGCGGGCCTGGTACAGCGCGGGCCGGATGTTGTCGCTCATGCCCCCGTCCACCGAGACGTAGGTCCGCATCCCGGGGATCTCCTTCACCACGCCGACCGAGTAGAGCGTGACCATGGCGTTGCCCACCAGGAACCGTCCCGGCTCGAACGCCAGACGGGGAACCGGGATGGCGTGGCGAGCGGCCTCCTGCTCGGCCGTCTCGGCGATCAGCTTGGCCAGCAGATCGAGGCGGATCGGGAAGTCGCCGGCGACGTACGGGATCCCGAGCCCCCCGCCCAGGTTGACCTCCTCGACGGTGAGGCCCAGCACTTTCTCCACATCGGCGAGGAAGTCGAACAGGATCTCGACGGTCTTGCCGAACGGATCGTAGGAGAAGATGTTCGACCCGATGTGGGCGTGGATCCCGACCAGGTCGAGGGTGTCGTAGGCGTCGGCCCGCTCGACGCCGGACATGGCGAGACCCGCCTCGATCGACAGGCCGAACTTCGAGTCCGCCTGGCCCGTCTGGATGTGCGTGTGGGTGTGGGCCTCGACGCCGGGCGTGACCCGCAGCAGGATCGCCTGCCGGCGTCCGGCCTCCGCCGCCGCTGCGGCAACCCGGTCGATGTCGTCGAAGTTGTCCACGGCGATCCGGCCGAGCCCTACCGCCACGGCCCGGACGATGTCGGCGTCCGCCTTGTTGTTGCCGTGGAGCGTCATGCGGGCCGGCGGCACCCGGGCGGCAAGGGCCGCGTGCATCTCTCCGGCCGAGGCGACGTCGACGCCCAGGCCCTCCGCCGCGGCGAGCTGAAGGACGGCGAGGGCCGGGCAGGCCTTGGCGGCGAAGTACAGGCTGGCCTCGGGGAAGGCGCCACGCAGCTCCCGGGCACGGGTGCGGAACGTGGCCTCGTCGAAGACGTACAGCGGCGTCCCGAACTCCGCTGCCAGGTCGCAGGTGTCGCAGCCGCCGACCTCGAGATGACCTGCGTCGTTGACCCTCGCCGTGACCGGCAGGACGTCTTTCAGCGTGTGGGGCACGGCGGCTACATCTTCTCGGGCGCGCTGACGCCGAGCACGGCAAGGGCGTTCGCGAGCACCTGGCGGGTTGTCTCCGCCAGCCAGAGCCTCGCCTGCGTGAGTTGGGGATCGTCCGAGATCACCCGGCAGTCCCGGTAGAAGGCATGGAACAGAGCGGCGAGCTCCCGGGTGTAGGTCGTGAGGCGGTGAGGCGCCCGCAGGCGGGCGGCGACCAGCACGGTCTCGGGGTACTCCGAGAGCATCCGGGCGAGCGCCTGCTCCGATTCGTGCACGAGCTCCGCCAGGGGCGCCTCCTCGATGGGCCCGAGGGCGATGCCCCGCTCGGCTCCCGTGCGCAAGATGGAGCAGATGCGGGCGTAGGCGTACTGCACGTAGTAGACGGGGTTCTCCTGGGACTTCGCCTTCACGAGGTCGAGGTCGAAGTCCAGGGCGCCGTCGAGCGAGCGCAGGAGGAAGGTGAACCGGGCGGCGTCGGCGCCGACCTCGTCGATCAGCTCGTCGAGGGTGACGATCTCGCCCGTGCGCTTCGACATGCGGACGACCTCGCCGCCCGAGTACAGGTTGACGAGCTGGTACAGCAGGATCTCGACGACGATCGGGAGCTTCAGCGCCCTCCGCACCGCCTCCAGGCTGGCGACGGCGCCGTGGTGGTCGGCGCCCCAGACGTAGACCGCGTGATCGAAGCCCCGCTCGACCTTGTCGATGAGGTAGGCGGTGTCCGACATCAGGTAGGTGGGCCTCCCGTCCGAGCGGACCAGGACCCGGTCGCGGCTGTCGCCGAACTGCGTGGAGCGGAACCAGACCGCGCCCTCCAGCTCGTAGGTGACGCCGGCATCCTGCAGGCGGCCGAGGGCCTCGGTGAGCTTGCCGGTGTCGTGGAGCACCTGCTCGGAGAACCAGGTGTCGAATAGGACCCCGAAGCGCTCCAGCGTGGCCTGGATGCCCTCGAGCATCCGCTCGACGCCCCAGGCGCGGATGTCCTCGGGATGGCCGACCAGCTCGTCGCCGCGGGCTTCCGCGAGCTCGGCGCCGAGGTCGACCAGGTACTGGCCGGCGTAGCCGTCCGCGGGCAGCTCGGCCTCCCGGCCGAGCGCCTGCAGGTAGCGCGCCTCGAGGGACCGGCCGAACAGGTCGATCTGGCGCCCGGCGTCGTTGATGTAGTACTCACGGTCCACAGAGTGGCCGGCGGCTTCCAGCAGCCTCGCCAGGGCATCGCCGTAGGCAGCATTGCGGCCCGCCCCCACGTGGAGGGGGCCGGTGGGGTTGGCAGAGACGAACTCCACCTGGACCCTGCCGTCCTCGACGTCGTCGTAGCTGTCCCAGCGTCCGTACCGCTCACGGAGCCGTGCAATGTCCCGGAGGGTGTCCTGCAGCCAGGCGTGGGTCAGGAAGAAGTTGATGAAGCCCGGGCCTGCCACGGTCACCTTTGCCACCCAGTCGGCGTCGGGGAGCGCCTGCACGATGCGGTCGGCCAGCGCCCGAGGTGGCGTCTGGAGCTCGCCGCTCAGGACGAGGGCGACGTTGGTGGAGAAGTCCCCGTGCTCCGGCCGGGCGGGGCGCTGCAGCTCCGCCAGGGCCGTCACCCCGTCGGGAATGACGCCATCCCGACGCAGCTCCCCGATCGCCTCTGCCAGCAGGCCCCGGAGCCGTTCCTGGATCAAAGTCGCCCACCGCCGAGGGGCGGGCGTTCGTAGTTGCCGTCGAGGACCCGCTCGATGATGTCGAGCAGCTCCGTCGGGTCGAATGGCTTGGTGACGTACGCGGCCACGCCCGCCTCGTAGCCCCGGCGGAGGTCGGCCTGCTGGGCACGGGCGGACAGGAAGATGACCGGTGTGTCCTTGAGCCCCGGGATGGCCGAGAGGGCCTCGCGTGCTGCCCAGCCGTCCATCCTCGGCATCATGATGTCGAGGAGGACCAGGTCGGGGTGCTCCACCTGGGCCTGCTCGACGGCATCATGACCGTCGTAGGCGCAGACGACGGTATAGCCCTCCATCTCAAGGTTCACCTGCAACAGTTTGATGATCGTCGGGTCGTCATCGGCGATCAGGATCGTCTTGGGCATGGTCAAAAGGTCCTAGGAGCAGCAGGCAAGCGTCCAGGAATCATAAGTGCTCCAGGGCACTTCGACCGACCGCGGGCCGCCGACTACAATGGGCGGGTTGCCCTCGTAGCTCAGGGGATAGAGCGTTCGCCTCCGGAGCGAAAGGCCGCAGGTTCAAATCCTGCCGGGGGCACCGGGAGTTTCGGTCCAACGGGGCTCCCCCGGACGTTAGGAGCAGATCGCGCGTCGGCGCGCGAAGGGCGACTAACCTCCGGGGGCGAGTCTCAGGAAGGGCCGCCCAGGAGTTCCTCCATGAGTTCGAGGATCACCTCCATCTGGAACGGCTTGGTCAGATACGCCCTGGCTCCCGCCTTGAGGAGGCTGTCGACGTCTCCCGGCATGGCCTCGGCGCTCAGGATCACCACCGGGATGTCGACCGTTGTGGGATCGCTCTGCAAGCGTGCCAGTACCTGGCGGCCGGATATATCGGCGAGGCGCATGTCGAGCAGGACCAGGTCGGGCTGGTGCTCCTTGGCGAGATCGAACCCGAGGCGGCCCTGCATCGCGGAGATGAGCTTGACGCCTGGCCGGTAGGCGAGGACCAGCTCCATCACCTCGAGATTCGCCAGGTTGTCCTCGATGTAGAGAACGGTGCACGGTGGGTAGGCGGATCCGGCGTCGTCCGGGGCGGGCCCACAGCCGCTGATCTCCCCCAGCTGCGCAACCGGGCCGTCCACGATGGGGAGGGTGACCGAGAACGTGCTTCCCGTCCCCATCTCGCTCTCGAGGGCGATCGTTCCCCCCATGGCCTGCACGAGCTGCAGCGACAGGGCGAGCCCGAGGCCGGTTCCCTCCACCCCGCTCCTTTCGGCACCGAGGCGCTCGAACGGCATGAAGATCCGGTCCCGCAGCTCGGGGGCGATGCCGGGACCCGTGTCCGCCACGAGGACGGTGAGGTTGCCTCTGTCTTTGGACTCGCCGCAGGAGAGCGTGATCGAACCGTGCTCGCTGTTGTACTTCACGGCGTTGGACAGCAGATTCAGGAAGACCTGGACAAGGCGCTGGCGGTCTGCCGTCAGGTAGCAGTCGGCGTGGGCGGGGAACACGTTGATCTCGATGCCCCGTTGCTCGGCAGCAGGGCCGATGAGGTCCATCGCGTCCTGCACCACATCCCCGATTCGCACCGGTTCAAGCGAGAAGGCCATCCGCCCCTCCTCGATGCCGGCGATGTCGACGGACTCGTTGATGAGCCTCAGGAGGTGCCGCCCGGCTTTGAGGATGTTGTCCACCGACTCGGTCTGCTGCACGGGATTGAGCCGACCCATCTGCAGGAGCTGCCCGAATCCCAGGATCGCGGTGAGAGGGGTGCGGAGCTCGTGGCTCATGCGGGAGAGAAACTCGGTCTTTGCCCGGTTCGCCCTGCCGGCTTCGTCGGTCTCCCGGCGCAGCGACGCTTCGGAGCCCTTCTGACCGGTGATGTCGAGGACGGTGCCCTGATAGGTGACGGGGCTGCCTGCGGCATCCTGCACGGCTACCATGGTCGCCGAGACCCAGATCTTCGTGCCATCCCGGCGGTGGCCCTCCATCTCGAAGTCGTGCACGCCTTGTCCGCCTTCGAGCCGGGACCAGAGTTCGTGACTGTGGTTCGTCATCCACGACCCCAGGAGGTGGCCGGGATCGCTCATGAACTCCTCCACAGAGTCGTAGCCGAGAAGCCGGACGAGGGCCGGATTTGCCGCCACGGTCTGGCCATCGGAGGTGACGTAGAAGATCCCCTCGCGCGCGTTCTCGAAGATGGTGCGGTACTTCTCCTGGGTCTCGTGCAAGGCACGCGCCACCGCCTGGCGCTGGGTGACGTTGCGGGCGATGGTCGCGGCCCCAATCACCTTGCCGGAGGGGTCCCGCACGGGCGACACCGTGATCGAGACGTCGATAAAGACCCCGTCCCTGGTGGCGTGGATGGTGTCGTAGCGCTCGAGGCGCTCGCCCTGCTGCATCCGATGCAGCACCTCCGGCATCACGTCGGGCATGCCGGGGGGAACGAGGACGCTGATCGAGCGCCCGACCATCGCGTCGGAAGGGTAGCCGTAGATGCGCTCCGCCCCGGAGTTCCAGCTCACGATGGCTCCGGTGAGCGTCTGGCTAATGATGGCGTCGTCGGACGCATCCACGATGGCGGCCAATTGCGCTTGGGCAAGGCTGGCCTGCTCGGTGGTGTCAGGGGACTGGGTGCGCATCCGTGACCTCCTCCCCGCTGGGCATCCGGGCCGGCTCCTGGTGGCGCTCCCGGACGGCCAGCACCGCATCGATGGATTCGAGAAACGTATCGAGGAGGTTGGGGTCGAAATGCTTTGCCCTTCCCCCTGCCATGGTGGCGACGGCCTCCTCGACCGAGAACGCCCGGCGGTACACCCGGTCATTCGTGAGCGCGTCGAAGACGTCCGCAACGGCCACGACCCGGCCTTCGATCGGGATGGCCTCCTCCACGAGCCCGGCCGGGTAGCCCTTGCCGTCCCACCGCTCGTGATGCGTGAGCGCGATCACCGCTCCGAGCGTGAGGACGGCGGAGTCCGAATCCTCCAGGAGCTTGTGGCCCATGAGCGTATGCCGCTCCATCACCGCACGCTGATCGGGAGTGAGTGGGCCGGGCTTCTGCAGGATTGCATCGGGAACGCCGATCTTGCCGACGTCATGCAAGGCGGAAGCGAGGCGCACTCGTTCGTGGTCTGGTGCCTCGAGCCCGGCGCGGTCCGCCAGCAGTGCCGAGTACTCGCTCACCCTGCGGATGTGGGCGCCGGATTCCTCATGGCGGACTGTCAAGGCTGCGGACAATCGCTCGATCACTTCCTCGACGGCGATGGGGGGGAGCACCGGCCCTCCGAGGGGGGCGAGCGTGTGGCGCAGCGCCCTGGTTCGGTCCACAACCTTTTCTTCAAGCTCGCGGATGTGGGACCGGTTGTGCATCTCGAGCTCCCTGCGGTGCAGGGCGTTCGACAGGCTGATCAGCAGTTCGCCCACCCGGTAGGGCTTGACGACGTACCCGAAGGCCCCGCTCGCAAATGCCTCGTCGATGAGGTGCCGGTCGTCAGCCCCGGTGACCATGATCGCCGCCGTGTCGATGTGCTCGGCGTGAACGTATTCGAGGAGCTCGATCCCCGACTGTCCCGGCAGGCAGATATCGATCAGGACGGCGGCGTACTCCCGGTTCAGGAGGTGCCGACGGGCCTCGACGACGCTGGCGGCGGCCGTGACTTCATAGTCACCTTCCGTCTCCAGGATGCGCTCGAGCAGGAGACGTCCCTGCGGATCGTCTTCGACGATGAGGACGTGTGACTGATCACCGGTCACGGGCGTGTCGCTGGCCGAGGTGAAGCACGGACAGGGGCCGAACCAGCGAAATACCAACCGACGCCAGCCCCACAGAAAGGGTTCTCCGGCTCGTGATAGCGCACCTCCAGGAGGCTTTGGAGCCGGGGCTGGGGCTCGCTGATCTGCAGCGGTGGCCGAGAAGGCCTGGCCGGTCTTGAGAACCATGTATCTGGAATCGGGATGAGGGGCAGTCCGCCCCGGGCCCTAGGTTCGTCGACGATTCCAGGTGGTCCTTGGTGCTGATCCACCTAGTTTGAGGTCTAGCCACCTAATTCGCCAGGAGACCATAACACGTCCACAGGCAACACTCGGCAGGATGTGGAGAGATGGAACTATTGGGTTGTTGGTTGCAGAAATGTCGGGAAGATTCGGTCGCCAAGACGCGGAAGTCCGGGGAGCAGCTGCCCGGAGGCCCCTGTGTCAGGCTGCTCGGATGGACCCCACGCTGCACCTTGCGTTCGCCACCGCCCTCTTCCGTGCGGCGGCCGGGGACGCCGCGTCCAACTTCGTCTGCTCGCCGTGGTCGGTGGCCTCCGCCCTGGCGGCGCTCGCCCCCGGCACCGGGAGCGAGGCCCGAAAGGAGATTGCTGCCGCGGTTGGCAAGTCGGAAGACCTCCGAAGCGAGGCGGCGTCGGTAATGGAGAGCAGCGGACCCGAGGCGCCCCTCAAGGCGCCGGGTAAAAGTGACCACGACGTGCTCGCGGTGGCCAACCGCCTCTGGGTCGACGAGGGCTGCATCCCCAACCCGTCGTTCCTCGCCGAGCTGGCGCAATGGCCGGGGGCCGGCCTGCGCACCGCCCCGATCAGCCGAGACCCCGAGGAGGCCCGGACGCTCGTCAACGCCGACGTTGCCGCAACGACCCGCGGGCTCGTCCCTGAGATCCTCCAGAAGGGAACGCTCGACGGGATGACGGCGCTGCTGGTGAACGCTCTCTACCTACTGGCGGGATGGCGGCAGCCGTTCCGTCCCGAGGACACTGTCGACGAGGCGTTCCACGCCCCCGCGGGCACCCGGGACGTGCCGATGATGCGGGCCCGCCGGGAGACCGGCTATGCCCGGGCCGCCGCCTGGCAGTACGTCTTGCTGCAACTCGGGGCGGGCATGGCGGCCGAGGTCGTCCTGCCTCCGGATCGGTCGATGCAGCCGATCACCGCCGGGCACCTGGCCACCCTCCGGAACGCGGCCACGCCGCACCGGGTGGGCCTCCATCTCCCCCGCACCAGGCTGGAGGCCGGGGCTCGTCTGGCTGGACCGCTCGCAGCCCTGGGAGTCCGCAGCATCTTCGATGTGCACGCCCCGGCAGTCACCGGTGTCGCCGACCGGCCTCTGTTCATCTCGGATGCGGTCCACCGAGCCGTCCTGCGGGTGGACGAGAACGGCGTCGAAGGAGCCGCTGCCACCGGCATGCTCGTGCAGGCCGTGGCGTTCCGCAGCCTCCCGGACGTCGAGATGGTCGTCGACCGGCCGTTCTACCTGCTGATCGGCCACCCTGCGAGCGACACTGTCCTCTTCATGGCGAGAATCGCCGAGCCCTGAGCCTCGCTACCCTCCCTGGGACGCCATGCGCCGCTGCATCTCCTCGGGGGACACGTCCTCGATGTGGGACTGCACGCTCCAGCGGTGACCGAAGGGGTCCTCGAACTGTCCCGACCGGTCCCCGTAGAACTGGTCCTCGACCGGCCGGATCGCGATGGCCCCCTCCTGCAGCGCGCGATCGAAGACCTCGTCGACGTCCTCGACGTACACGCTCAACGTCACGGGGGTTCCCCCGAGCTCCTTCGGCGTCTTGGCGGAGGTACCGGGGAACGGATCCGACAGCATGATCAGCGAGTTGCCGAGCTGCATCTCGCAGTGCGCGACCGTGCCATCCGGCATCGGCAGCCGCACACGCTCGGAGGCGCCGAAGACGCTGCTGTAGAAGGCGATGGCGGCCTCGGCGCCGTCGATGACCAGGTAGGGCGTGAGTTGCGGGTAGTTTTCGGGGATCGGGTTCACGTCGGCCATGCGCACCTCCCGGATCGGTTGAAGACGTCGCTCGAAGCCTCTGTCGCGCAGGATACCCACGGCAGCCCACGTAGAATGGGCAGCCGAGGACGCTTTTGACCACGTTCCGGAGAGGAGGCCCGACGATGACCGACGTTGCCGAGCACCATCACGAGGAGAGTTGCGCCCACGAACATGCGGCCGCCGGCGGCCCCTGTGCCCACGACGCCGCGTGTGCCGGCAGCGCCGAGGCGTGCGCGATGGAGGGCGAGGCCTGCTGCGGCGGCCACGGCCAGGACCTCTTCGCATTCCCGACCACCACCGAGACCGTGACCGTGCCGGCCGTGCAGCTCGCCGGGCTGCTCGACCTCGTCGAGAAGCTGTGTGACGACCCTCGCCTGCTGACGCAGGAGCCGGACTACCTCGAGGCCCATCGCCTTCTCGGCGAGCAGGCCCCACAGCTCGTCCAGCTCCGCGAGGAGTTCCTCGAGCGGATGAAGGCGCTCCTGGCGGAGGCCCAGGGAGCCCGCTAGAGCGGCCCGCACCTCATCCCAGCTTTTCGAGAGGAGCATCGCATGGAAGTCGAGTCCTACGAGCACGGCGTTCCGTCCTGGGTCGACCACAGCAGCCCGGACCCCCTCAAGGCAGGAGCGTTCTACAGCGGCGTTTTCGGGTGGGACGTGAAGGAAGGCGATCCGGAGTTCGGCGGGTACACCATGGCGACGAAGGGCGGACGCAACGTCGCCGGCATCGGCCCCCAGCAGGCGCCCGGCCCCTCGTACTGGGCCACCTATGTCAACGTCGACTCGGCCGACGACGTCGCCGAGAAGGTCCGGGCCAGCGGGGGCACGGTGATCGTCGAGCCCATGGACGTGATGGAGGAAGGGCGCATGGCCGTGTTCGCCGATCCGGCCGGCGCAATGATCGGCATCTGGCAACCGGGCCGCATGAAGGGCGCCGGCGTCGTGAACGAGGAGGGCACGCTCGGGTGGAACGAGCTCGTCACCTCCGACGTCGAGGGGTCCAAGGCCTTTTACGCGGCGGTCTTCGGCTGGGACCACACCTCCCACGAAGGGGGTCCTCCCGGCGGCTACACGGAGTGGAAGGTCGGAGGGCGGACGATGGGCGGGATGATGGCAAAGCCTCCCGGCATGCCCGCCGAGGTGCCGTCCTACTGGGGCGTGTACTTCGTCGTCTCCGACGTCGACGCCACGGTCGACAAGGCCAAGGAGCTCGGTGGCGGCGTCTTCCTTCCGGCGTTCGACAGCCCGCAGGGGCGGCTGGCGGGGATCGTCGACCCGTTCGGGGCGATGTTCAGCGTCATCAACCCCACCGGGGTCCCGCAGCAGTAGGCGGATGCCCGGCGACGGGGGGGAGACCGACATCCGGTCGCTGATCGAGGAGGAGCGGCGGAGCTGGGCCGAGTTCCAGGTTCTCCTGTCGTCCCTCAGCCCCGAGCAGGCCGAGCGGCCCGGCTACTTCCTCGAAGGCTGGTCGGCCAAGGATCTCCTCGCCCACGTCGCCGGGTGGCTGGCCGAGGCCGGGCTGGTTCTGGAGCAGATCCGGGTGGGCACGTTCGACGGCAAGGACATGGACATCGAGGGCAGGAACGCGGCGTTCCTCGAGGCCAACCGGCCCCAGCCGATGACGGTGGTCCATACCGAGGCCTCTGCGTCCCGAAGCCGGCTGCTGCACGAGGTGGGCCAGCTCGTGGGCGTCCCTCAAGGCGCCGGATCATTCACGGTCGAGGCCGATCGCTGGGTCCGCAAGGCAGGCCCCGAGCACTACGCCGAGCACCTTCCCCGGCTGCGGGAATGGGTGAAGGAGTTGATCGGCTAGAGGGCGTCAGTCCTCGGGCGACTCCCGGCCGTGGAAGGTCACCAGGGTGTGGGCCCCATCGGCCCCCTCGATGTCGATGGTGCGGACGGACCCGGGCAACGGTGGGTCGAAGAGGATGTTCCAGGGGTTCTGGATGATGTGGTCAAGGACCGGGTCGCTGCTGTCGGGCTCGCGGACCGAGACGATCACGACCTCGTCCTTCTCGTCGTAGGTGATGGAGGACAGCGGCAGCCCGTCGGCCTGGACCTGGCTCCCCGACTCGGCGGTCACGATCTCGATGGTGACGGGCTCGCCCTCTGTTTCCCGGCTCACGATGTCCAGGAAGCCTTTCCACTCCTGGCGTACGGGCTGGCGCATCTGCTGGCTCATTCACCTCTCCTTTCAAGAAGGGCGCCTCGAGGGGCGCCCCGCCCGGCCCCGCTCCGCTCGCCCGCGCCGGCAGCCTACCCGACCGGAGCGCTCCTCCCCACGGTGTGTGGCTTCTTGAGGCTTTGAAAATGAGTCGTATGCTAATTGTTAGCTATGAATCATCCTGGCCCGCACCCGCTCGGCCGCCAACTTGCCGCGACCGCAAAAGCCACCCGCGCCGAGTTCGACGCCCGGCTGGGGGAGGTCGGAGGCAGCCTGACCGCCTTCATCGTCCTGCGCCTGGCCAGCGAGGCCCCCGGGGGCCTGGAGCTGTCCCAGCGCCAGCTGGCGGACCGCATGGGCGTCGAGGCGCCGACGATGGTCCGCCACCTTGACCGCCTGGAGAGGGAGGGACTCATCGAGCGTCGCCGGGACGCCCGGGACCGCAGGGTGACGAGGATCACCGTCACACCCGCGGGCGGCCGGCGGCTCGCGGTGCTGCGGGAGGTGGCCGACGCCATGGATGCCGAGATCCTCACGCTGCTCGGCCCGGAGACCTACGCCGCCCTGGCGGGCGGCCTGGACGAGCTGAACGGGCACATGACGCGGCTTGCAGGAGAAAGGAAGTCCCATGCGCACGCAGTTCTCTGAGAACGTCTTCTTCCATCTCACCGGAAAGGAGCTGGGCGACTGATGGCCACCGTTACCGCTCCGCCCGCTGCGCCTACCGAGTCCCAACCCGCGAGTTCGTTGGGCTCGCAGATCGGCCGCTCCGCCGCCCGGGCGAGCCGCAGCGCCTTCGCGGCCCTGCTGTCCCGCGACCTCGCCGTGCTGAAGAAGAACCTCCGTGAGTTCATCCCACGCACAATCATCCAGCCGTTCCTGCTCGTGTTCGTCTTCCTCTACGTGTTTCCGAAGATCGGCCAGGGCGTCGGCGGGGGCCGGGCAGGTGGGGAGTCGGCCTTCGCCACGATCCTCGTCGCGGGCGTCGTGGGACTCTCGATCCTGTTCCAGGGGATCCAGTCGGTGGCTCTTCCGATGGTGCAGGAGTTCGGTTATACGAAAGAGATCGAGGACCGGGTGCTCGCACCGCTGCCGGTGAGCCTCGTGGCCATCGGCAAGGTCGTTGCCGGGGCCTTGCAGGGCCTCTTCGCTGCCTGCGTCGTGTTCCCGATCGCGGCCTTCGTGCACGCCTCCGGCGTCGTGCCGCACCTGACGATCCACTGGCTGATCCTGATCACGATGATCCCGCTGGCCTGCGTGACCACCGCCTCGCTCGGACTCACCTTTGGCACGAGGTTCGACCCCCGGCAGGTCCCCGCCCTCTTCGCGCTCATCATCCTGCCCATCACGTTCCTCGGGGGCACCTACTACGCCTGGACGACGCTGCACCCGGTGCAGGTCGGCGGGTTCCCCTGGCTGCAGGCCCTCGTGACGCTCAACCCGTTGATCTACATCACCGAGGGGTTCCGGGCGGCACTCACGACGGCGCCGCACATGCACCTCTACGTGATCTATCCCGTTCTCATTGGGTTCGCGGCGCTCTTCCTGCGCCTGGGCATCGTCGGCTTCCGGAGGCGGGTGCTCAGCTAACCTGTCTACCAGCTTCTTTGAGTGAATAACGATGATATTCATCGCTCAGCACCCAAAGAAGCTTGTCAACAGCAGCCAGGTTCGTCCAAGGCCCCGGGGGAGGATCGCCGACGCCGGCGGGGCGGCGCCATGCGCCGGCGATCCTTCCAGTTCTCGATGGCCACGTGGGCGGCGGGCCAGCGGTCCCCGGGGGTCCTAGCCGGTGGCGCTGGCGGGGGTGGTTGCCAGCGTCACGGTCACGGTGTTGGTCGAGCTTCCTCGCTGGTACTTGATCGTCACCTTGGTGCCGGGGCTCAGCGAGCCGATGGTGTCGGCGGCGTCGGCGTTGGTCGCCACCGGCTGGTTGTCGATGGCAACGATGACGTCGCCGGGCTTGAGGCCCGCCGATGCTGCCGGTGAGTTCGGGGTGACGGCGGTGATCTGGGCGCCGCCGTTCTGGGCCGCCGTGATGGCCACGCCGAGGAAGCCCCTCCCGGTTGTGGTCACGGATCCCTTCTTCAGAGAGTCGACCAACGGGACGACGCGGTCGATCGGGATGGCGAAGGCGACGCCCTGCCCGTTGTTGGAGACCGCCGTGTTCATGCCGATCACCTGGCCGCTGGCGTCGGCGAGCGGGCCGCCGGAGTTGCCCGGGTTGATCGCGGCGTCGGTCTGGATCAGGCTCGTCAGGCGCTCGCCGCTGGTCTGGAGCGAGCGGTTGAGCGCCGAGATGATCCCCGTTGTCACCGACGGGCCGCCGGGGGACAGTCCCAGCGCATTGCCGATGGCGACCACGGGGTCGCCCACCTGGAGGCCGGAGGACTTGCCGATCTTGACCGGGGTCAGGGTGCCGGGGTTCTGGATCTGGATGACGGCGACGTCGTCGGCGGCGTCGGTGCCGAGCACCTTGGCCTGGTAGACCGTCGACTGGCCGAAGACCTGCACGCTGACGGTGGTCGATCCGTTGACGACGTGGGCGTTCGTGAGGACATTGCCCTGGGTGTCCAGGATCATGCCGCTGCCCTCCCCCTGGGTGGTGCCCCCGAAGGTGCCCGAGGCCGAGGTGCTGATCATGACGACGCCGGGCTCAACCGAGCGCAGCACCGACCGCACGTCGAGCGAGGGCGCCGTGCCCTTGGGCGGGGTCGTGGCGGCGGTGCGCAGCGATGCGTCGGTACCGGTGGGGATCGTCACCCCGTTGGTGTGCTTGAACGCCCCGAGGGCGTTGGCCACAACGAACACGGCCACGATCAGCGCCGCCGCAGCCAGCAGACCCTTTGACCACGGCAGCAGCCGCTGGGAGAACTTCTTCGGAAGCTTCGGGTCCTCCGGCGGCGTCCAGTAGGGGGTCTGGCCGGGGCCGTAACCCCCGTAGGGAGGACCGGCCGGGGGCCCGTAGGGCGTCGGGGGTGGCGGGAAGGGGGGCGGCGCCCCGTCCTCGCCGGCGGGCGTGCCGGCGGGAGGATCGACAGCAGGGGGCTGTCCGTAGGGGTCGGTGGGTCCCATCGCCGAACGGTTCTCCTATGCCTCGGGTGGCGTACCCGGCTCGGCTGCGGCCGGCGGGGCGGGCGGGGCGGGGTAGGGCGGAACCGTCCCGGACGGGGCGCTTGGCGCGGGCGGTTCGACCGGCCGTGGAACGCCGGTGAGGTCCTCGACGACGCGGAAGTACTCCTCACGGTCCAGCTCGCCGCGGGCGTAGCGCATGCGGGCGGCGCTGAGGGCGTCGTCCCGGGGTTGCCAGGGGCCGTGCACCGACGCGTGCGGCAGGCGGTGGTCGTGACTCAGGAGTCGCATCAGTGCCCACACCAGCAGCCCGATGAAGACTGCGAAGAGCATGATCCCGAAGAGACTGCCGAAGAGCGTGAACCCGCCGTGCCATCCCGGTCCCATGAAGCGTCCGTCCATCGTGAGTCATTCCTCCTGCTGGGTGTTGTTCCTGTGGGATCAGGATCGCACCGGCAACTGTGGATTGCCTGTGCCGCGGCGTTGGCTACGCCCGGAAGTCGGGCCCCGAACGGACCCGGATCAGACGCTGGCGGGTGTTGCCGTGCTCGTGGGCGGGACCTCGCCACCACCAGGGTGTCGCGGCCCACCGAAGGGACCCCGGAAGCCGTGTCCCTTCCCCGGGGGCATTCCGTTCACGAAGGCGGTGATGCCCGTCGTCAGGTTGGCCTTCATCTTCGCGGCCTGGGCGGCGGTGATCTTGCCGGACGAGACGGCGGCGTCGATGCGGGTCGTGGCGTCGGCCACCAGGTCGTTGATGATCTTCTGGGGATCGACGTTCTTCGACTTGGCGAGCGCCGCGATGCTCTGGCCGCCCCGCAGCGCCGTCTTCAGCTCTGCCGGGGTCATGTTGAGGTCCTTGGCGACGATGTCGAGGGACGGCTTGGCGCCGAGCCTCGGCACGGCCGTACCGGTCACGCCCGGCACCTTCGGCATCCGCGTTCCGTTCACGAAGGCGGTGATGCCCGCCGTCAGGTTGGCCTTCATCTTCGTGGCCTGGGCGGCGGTGATCTTGCCGGACGAGACGGCGGCGTCGATGCGGGTCGTGGCGTCGGCCACCAGGTCGCTGATGATCTTCTGGGGATCGACGTTCTTCGACGTGGCGAGCGCCGCGATGCTCTGGCCGCCCTTCAGCGACGTCTTCAGTTCCGCTGCGGTCATGTTGAGGTCCTTGGCAATGACCTGCAACGAGGCGCCGCCCTTCAGGCCAACGCCAAAGCCCGGGCCTCGGTGGCCCCCACCCGGCGACGGGGAGGCGCTGGAGGACGGCGTCGGGGTCTGGGCGCCCGACAGGCCGGGAACGCCGAGGAAGAGGCCGACCGTCGCCCCGGCGCCGAGGGCGGCGACCATGGCAACGCCGGCGAGCAGCTTGCGGTGGCTCATGCGAACTCCTTCAGAGATGTGGTGGACCCTAAGCTCGCGGGTCAATCTGGACCGTTGCTTGGGCGACACTGTGCCCAGCCGTAATGTGGCGGTCAGCGAGGATCCCGGCGGTCGAGATACCAGTGCCGAACCACCGAACACAGCCAGGTGGACTCTTCGGAGCTCGATCGAATGTTGGAGAAGCGGCTGATGGTCCGCTGCCCTCCCTCGTGATCGCTGTACAGCACGTCGATCATCAACGACCCCGCCTCGATGCCCTCCAGCACGCTCACCCGGTGCGGATCGTCGGGCTCCCGGATGGCCGCCTGCCAGAAGCTCGAATCGCCGGCCGGAACGTACAGGTCACGTGTCTGCGCAGAGAAGTCATCCAGGGTGGGACGCGTCATCCGGCTGCTGAGTTCTTCTGGTCCCCCCCGCCACGCCTGGATCACGGCGATGCCGGAGCCCACATTGCGCAGCGACATCGCCAGGTACACGACGCCGTCGACGCTTTCGACGCTGGCTTGCCCGCCGTCGACGTGGGCCCAATGGTTGTCGGCCCACCTGATCTTCTGCGTTGGGTCATCCCGGCGCGACTGGAAGAGCACGGGTCGAAGACCGACCTGAAGGTTCCGTTCCGCGGTGCGGGCCGCCCGGTTCGCGGAGCGCACCGCTGAGAACGTGGCGATCGCCAGCACGAGCGTGCCGCCCGCAGTGGCCAGCGAGGAGATGGTCACCCAGTCGGGCCGCATGCCCTTAGGCTATCTGAGAGGCAACTCCCGCTACTCGGCCCGTGAGAACTGGGCGATGGCGCCCCCGATGAGGGCCAGGCCGACGACGGCGACGATCCCAAGCTCGAAGCCGGTGGGCAGCGCCCAGTGGCCCCACGTGAGGGGATGCGCGAGGTTCGAGCTGCCCGGGCCGAGGGCCACGTGGGACAGGATCGCCCGGCGGATGGCGTCGACGGCGTAGGTCAGCGGATCGATCTTCGTGAGGACGTCCAGCCAGCGGGGCAGGTCCGTCAGCGGGAACACCGCCCCCGACAGGAAGAACATCGGGAACACGAAGAGCTGCATCACCACCTGGAACGACTCCACCTGCTGCATGCGGCTGGCGGCAAACACGCCGAACGACGTCAGGGTGAACGCGGTCAGGGCCATCTCGGCCAGCAGGGTCACGATCAGCAGCGGGTTGTACGGCACGTGGACGAGCCCGGCGAGCGACAGGAGGATCGTTCCCTGGATCGTCGCCACGGTGGCGCCCCCCAGGCACTTGCCGATCACCAGGGCCGAGCGCGGCACGGGAGCAACCATCATCTCCCGCATGAACCCGAATTCCCGGTCCCAGACGATGGACACCGCCGAGAAGATCGATGTGAACAGCACCACCATCGCCAGGACCCCCGGGAACATGAAGGTGCGGAAGTCGAGGCCGCCCCCCTGGCGGGGCAGCAGCGAGGCCAGCCCGCTGCCGAGCACGAAGAGGAACAGCACCGGCTGGACGAGCGTGGTCAGGATCCGGGTTCGGTTCCGGGACCACCGGATGAGCTCGCGCTTCCAGACGACCCGGACTGCCCGCAGGGCGTCACCCCACGACGCCCGGGCCTCGGTGACGGGGACGACGTCGAGCGTCGCCGTGCCGGTGGCCACCGCTACCTCCGGCCCGCCTGCGCCCGGACGAACGGGTTGTTGCGGATGCCCGACCCTGACGACTCGGCGTCACGGATGGTGCGGCCGGTGTGCTCCATGAAGACGTCGTCGAGCGTGGGGCGGGCGACGCTCACCGACCGGATGCCGACGCCAAGCGATGCGAACAGGCGCGGGATGAACTCCTCGCCGTGTTCCACCTGGAAGACGACGCCGTCGCCCCCGGCCGCCTCGATGCCGAAGACCTCCTTGAGGCGCCGCCGGGCAAGCTCGTCGTCGTCGGTGCGCAGCTCGACGCGGTCCTTGCCGATGCCGGCCTTCAGCTCCTCCGGCGTGCCGGTGACGACGATCACCCCGTTGTCCATGATGGCGAGGCGGTCGCAGTACTCGGCCTCCTCCATGTAGTGCGTGGTGAGGAACATCGTGATCTGCTCCCGCCGCTTCAGCTCGTTGATGTAGGTCCAGATGTGCAGGCGGGTCTGCGGGTCGAGGCCCACGGTGGGCTCGTCGAGGAAGAGGACCCTGGGGGAGTGCAGCAGCCCCCGGGCGATCTCCAGACGCCGCTTCATCCCACCCGAGAAGGTGCGGGTGATGCTGTCGCGGCGGTCCCAGAGGCCCACCATCTCGAGCACCTGCTGCAGCCGCTGCCTGGCGAGGTGTTTCGGAACGCCGTAGAGCTCCGCATGGAAGCTGAGGTTCTCTGCGGCGGTCAGGTAGTCGTCGAGGGTGGTGTCCTGGAACACGAGGCCGATGCGCCGCCGGACCTCTGCCCGGGCGGCGACGACGTCGTGCCCGGCCACGAGGGCGGTGCCGCCGGACGGCTTCAGCAGCGTGCACAACATCGAGATCGTCGTCGACTTGCCGGCACCGTTCGGCCCGAGGAATCCGAAGGTCTCGCCGGGCATGACATCGAAGGTCACGCCGCGCACCGCTTCGAAGTCACCGAAGCGCTTCCGGAGGTCCCGGGCCTCGATGGCCGGACGCGCGCCGCCGTCCGCCTCCAGAGACGGGAGGGCCTCGTCGATGCGGCTTGCGATCATGGGGGCTCAGCGCTCCTGGCAGCCGAAGGCCACCATCTCGTCGGCGAGGTGGCCGAGTACCCGGCCGAGCTCGGTGCGCTCCTCCGTCGTCCAACCCTCCAGCATCTCGGTGAGGGCAGCGCGCTTGGCGGCCCGGATGCGCCATATGAGATCCAGGCCCTTGTCGGTCACCGCAAGCAGTGCCGCCCGCCGGTCCTCCTCCACAACCCTTCGGCCCACCAGTCCGCTGGCTTCGAGGTTGTGGACCTGCCGGCTGAGGGTGGAGATGTCGACGCCCACTTTGTGCGCCAGGTCGGAGAGGCGCGCCGGGCCCTCCTCGAGGCGGAAGAGGACGCTGTAGCTGGCCCGGTCCAGCGCCATCCCGGCCACCGCCGCGAACCGCTCACGGACACGGGGGAGGTTGCCCCACCGCACGATGGTGGTCAGTCCCCGTTCGATCTCGATGAGCTCGGGGGCGGCGTCGATGTCCATCCCCGCCGTTGGCGTCGCTGTTGGCATGCTGCTAGTCTACGATAGTTGTTGTTACCAAGCAACCTTCGGAGGTGTCATGGATCGGAAGCGCCAGGCCGGCAGGGACCGCTACAAGTGGGTGGCACTCTCCAACACCACGCTCGGGATCTTCATGGCGGCTCTCGACTCCTCCATCGTGATCATCTCGCTGCCGGCGATCTTCCGGGGCATCAAGCTCAATCCCCTCCTTCCGAGCAACATCGGCTACCTCCTGTGGATGCTCATGGGCTACCTCGTCGTGACGGCGGTCCTTGTGGTGACGCTGGGCCGCATCGGCGACATCTTCGGCAGGGTCCGCATGTACAACCTGGGGTTCCTCATCTTCACCGTGGCGTCGGCCGCCCTGTCGCTCACACCCTGGACGGGAGGCGGCGGGGCGATGTGGCTCATCCTGGGCCGGGTGGTCCAGGGCGTCGGCGGGGCGATGCTCATGGCGAACTCCACGGCCATCCTCACCGATGCCTTCGGCGTCAAGGAGCGGGGCATGGCGATGGGGGTGAACATGATCGCCGGCATCATGGGCTCGTTCATCGGTCTGGTCGTCGGTGGCCTCCTGGCCGACATCAACTGGCGGCTCGTGTTCTGGGTCAACGTGCCGGTCGGCATCTTCGGGACTGTCTGGGCCTACGCGAAGCTCCGTGAGATGGGCCTGCGCTCCCCGGCCCGGATCGACTGGTGGGGCAACGTCACCTTCGGGGCCGGCCTGGTGGCGGTGCTCATCGGCATCACCTACGGCATCCAGCCCTACGGCAACCACACCATGGGTTGGACCAGCCCCATGGTGCTCACGATGTTGATCGGCGGCATGGCGCTGCTGGGGGTGTTCGTGTGGGTGGAGCGCCATGTCCGTGATCCCATGTTCGAGCTGAGCCTCTTCGGGATCCGTCCCTTCACGATGGGCAACGTCGCCTCGCTGCTCGCCTCGATCGGGCGGGGGGGGCTGCAGTTCATGGTCGTCATCTGGTTGCAGGGGATCTGGCTGCCGCTGCACGGCTACAGCTTCGAGCGCACACCGCTGTGGGCGGGCATCTACATGCTGCCGATCACCGCCGGCTTCCTGCTGGCCGGCCCCGTCTCGGGATGGCTCTCCGACCATTACGGCGCCCGGCCGTTCGCCACCGGGGGGATGCTGATCGCGGCCGCCAGCTTCGGGCTGCTGCTGACCCTCCCGGCCAACTTCTCCTACCCGGCCTTCGGGGCCCTCCTGTTCTTCAACGGCATCGGCTCCGGGCTGTTCGCCGCCCCCAACACCACGGGCATCATGAACGCCGTCCCCGCCCGGCTGCGCGGTTCCGCCTCCGGCATGCGGGCGACCTTCATGAACAGCGGCATGCTGCTGTCCATCGGCCTGTTCTTCTCGCTGATGATCGCCGGGCTGGCCTCCGCGCTGCCCCACACCATGAGCGCCGGCCTCCTCGCCCAGGGGGTGCCCGCCACGGTCGCCACGAAGGTGGCGAACCTGCCGCCGGTGGGGAGCCTCTTCGCCGCCTTCCTCGGCTACAACCCGATGAAGACGCTGCTGGGTCCGGCCCTCAGCGCCCTCCCGGCCGCCAGGGCCAGCTACGTCACGGGCAAGACCTTCTTCCCGCAGCTCATCTCGGGACCGTTCATCCACGGCCTGCGGATCGTGTTCTCGGCGTCGGTGGTTCTCTCGCTCGTCGCGGCGGCGGCCTCCTGGGCGCGGGGCCGGAAGTACGTGCACGAGGAGGAGGGACCCACGATCGTGGCGGAGCCCGAGGAGTGGGTGCCCGCATAGGCTCGTCGGGAGTAGGATCCCGCGGCGTGAGCCCGACGAGGTGGCAGAAGGTGGCGCTGATCCCGGCGATGGTGGGCATCTGGCTGCTCGCCGGGTGCAGCAAGAGTGCCAGTCCGACGAGCTCGGGCACCACGCCGGCAACGGCCCCCGCGACGTCGGGCTCGATCGCCGAGCAGCAGGACCTTGCGCAGGCCCAGCAGGACATCGCGGATCTCGAGCAGTCCCTTGCGCAGGTGGACGCCGGCCTCAACGCCAACCCGCAGACCGAAGGGGACGTCAGCCCGTGAGGAGGTTGCGGGCGGCCGTGGTTGCGCTTGTGGTCGCCGCTGGGGCGGTCCTCGCGCTGGCGGGCACGGCGGGGGCGCAGACGGGCGCCGTCGACGCCGCAAAGAAGACCTGCGACGCGGCGGTCGCGAAGCGCCTCACGAGCCTGGGGACCGTGAAGAAGAACCTGGACGCCGCTCCGGCGGTCGCCAGCCCGAACCGGGCGACCCTCGACTCGCAGATCGACACCGCGGTCACGGGGCTGACCGCCCTCAAGGCCACGATCGACGCCGATGGCACCTTGGCAAAGGTCCGCACCGACTGCAGGAAGGTCGTGACCGACTACTACGTCGACGCCCTGCTGATCCCCAGGGTCGAGCTGGTCCGGGCGGCGGGCCGGGTGCAGGCAGCCGCGGGCACGCTGAAGCACCTGGCCGGTCTGCTGGAGGCGAGCGTGGACGCCGCAAAGGCCCGGGGCAAGGACATCGCCTCGGCGCAGGGGTACGTCACCGACCTGGGACTGAAGGCAGATGCCGCCACCAAGGCGGTGGAAGGTGTTCCCGCCGCGGTGCT
>JAOPZY010000011.1 GCA_025963875.1 Actinomycetota bacterium | reverse complement strand
ACACAAAGAAGGTCCTTAAGGCCTAGGAGTACGTCAAACCACCTCATGCCCGGGGCAAGGTCTCCTTGACGACGACGCCGTAGCCGGCGAGCCCGCGCTCCAGCCTGTCGAAGGCCCGCTTCATCTGCGTTCTCGCTTCCCTGGCAAGCGCCCGGCCGCGCCGGCCCGCGAGGACCTCTGACCGGACGTGCGAGACGATGGCGCGGTGCGCTGCCATGAGGGCTCCGGCAACGACCAATGGCTCGAGATCGCCGGGGCGGGCTCGGGTCTCCTGCGCGATGAGCCCGGCCAGGACGTCTGTGTAGTCGGCGACGATCTCGCGCTCGCGGGCTCGCAGCGCCGGGCTGGCGCCGACGACGCGTGCCGCCGCCAGGATCGCGTCGGCAGCGTCCTCCTCGGCGAGTCGATCCGCCCCGTTGTGGATGAACCGGCGGAACGCCGAGGGGACGGACTCGCCCGCCGGGCGCTGGCGGACCGCATTGACCAGCGCCTCCTCGAAGGCCTGCATCTGGCTGTAGAACAGGGATTCCTTGGTGGGGAAGTAGTTGAAGACCGTCGCCTCGGAGACGTCGGCGGCCTTCGCCACCTGCGCCACCGTGACGGCGTCGAACCCGCGCTCGTCGAAGAGCCGGCGTGCCTTCTCGGCAATGAGTTGTCGTGTCTGCTGCTTCTTGCGCTCCCGCAGCCCCGCCTCGGCCTCCATAACGACATGGTACCAGAATTTATCTTGCCACACTAACTTTAGAGTTACTATAGTCTTAGAGTAACCGTACGAAAGGAGCTGGCAGATGGACAACCACAGCGAGGGACTCAGGGTGTTCGTGTCGGAGTGGCTCGCCGCAGAGCGCGATGGGGACACGGCCGCACTGGATCGCATCCTGGCCGACGATTTCACGGGCGTTGGCCCGCTCGGCTTCCTGCTGTCGAGGCAGGAATGGCTGCAGCGGCACGTGGCAGGAGATCTCAAGTACCGCGCCCTGGACCTCGACGAGGTCCAGGCACGCCACTACGACTGCGCGGATGTCGTCGTCGCCCGCCAGCGGGCGCAGGGCGCCTACCGCGGCAACGAGCTTCCGGGGGACCTCCGCGCCACCCTCCTGGTGGTCGGCGAACCCAGTGCCCGGCGGCTCGCCGGTGTCCACCTCAGCTTCATGGCGGGCACGCCCGGCGCCCCGGCGATCCCGGGACGCCCCGGCCCCGGCGGATCGGGAACCGGCGGCGTGTCCAATGGATGACCTGGCGATGGCGGGCCGAGTGGCGCTAGTGGCCGGGGCGAGCAAAGGCATCGGTGCCGCCACCGCCGAGGCGTTCGCGGCCAGCGGCGCCGCGGTGGTGCTGGGAGCCCGCGATACCGAGGCGCTGGCATCGGTCGTCCGGCGCATCGAGGGCCGGGGCGGCACGGCGACCGCCGTGCGCACCGACGTTGCCGACGTGGCGTCGATGCGGAACCTGGTCGATCGGGCTGTTGCCACCTACGGCCGGCTCGACGCGGCGTTCAACAACGCCACCGACGGCCCCCTGCCTGCTCCCCTCGTCGACATCGACCCGGAGGAGTTCGACCGGGGCATCGCCACGAACATCCGCGGCACGTTTCTCGGCATGAAGTTCGAGATCGGTGCCATGCTCCGAAACGGCGGCGGCACAATCGTCAACATGGCATCGGGGGCTGGCCTGAACGGCGTGGCCAACCTCGCGGCCTACGTGGCGGGCAAGGCCGGCATCATCGGTCTGACCAAGGTGGCGGCGCTCGACTACGCGGATCAGGGCATCCGGGTCAACGTGGTGGCGCCCGGCCCCATTCTCACCTACCATCTCGAAGCCGCCGGCCCGGAGGCTCAGCGGCTCGCCGGGCTGTCCACCCCGATGCGCAGGGTCGGCACCGTGTCGGAGGTCGCCCAGGTGGTGCTCTGGCTTTGCTCGCCGCTGTCCTCGTTCGTGACCGGGGCCGTCATCCCGATCGACGGCGGGCAGTCCGCCGGCAGCAAGCCGCCCCAGATGTACCGGCAAGGCAAGCCGATGTCGCCCCAGGGACCGGAAGGCGGTAGCTCAGCAGGCGGTGGGACAGGCGGCGGTCCTTGAAGGTCTTGACGGCTGCGTGGCCTTGTGGGCAGTGGGCGATCACGTAGTCGGTAGGGTGGCGGCATGGGCGACCCGGCTAGATTCGAAGGCTCGGTGCTGGCTCGGATTGACGAGGTCGTTGGGCAGGCGGTGGCGGAGGGTGTCGTTGCGGCCGTGGCGCGCGGCGACACCTGCACGTGGTGTCGTCCGGACGGTGTGGTCGATCGGGCCCTTACAGGACCTCACCGTCGTGGTGCTCACCCAGCGGGCCGCCGACGAGACCGGGATGCCCGCCGTCTGCGACGACGTGCTGGCGGCCGCCCGGGGCACCCGCTGAGGGGGGTTCGGCGCCCTCAGGCCGGTTCCGGCTTCTCGCCGTGATGCGTTCGTAGTTGAGCCGGAAGAGGGCAACCACCTCGGGCACGTCGTCCGGACCCCGTATCGGGCGGCTCACCCACCCGGAATCCGGCAGCACGTGATGGGGGCGAGCGCGGCCGGAACCGACGAGCTCGTCTCGGATGGTTCTGGGGAAGGGGAGGTCGGCGAGGGTGTCGCCGTGCAAGTGGCCGAGCTCGACTCGGCCGAGACGGAACTCAACGCCACCGAACCGATGGGGCAGGACGGTCACGCCCGGCCAACCGCCGACCTCGCGCTGCACCGAATCGCCGGGGGGATGGGAGGGCACGGCCATCGTGTCACGCCTCGACGAGCGACAGGATGTTGCCGGCAGGGTCTCGGAACCAGGCAACGGGTCGCACCTCGGGCGTTCTATGGATGCCCTTCGCATCCGTCCTCGGCTCCGTGTAGTGCTCGAACTTCACGCCGCGCGCGGTCAGCTCATCCACAGCCCGTTCGAGGTCGTCGATCACAAAATTCAGGATGGTGAATGTCGCAGGGGTGTGGTCCGGCTTCGGGTAGATCAGGATAGTCATCCCATTGGCGAAGCGGATCTCGAGGCCGGTCGGTACGTCGGCACCTTCAACACCGAGGGGAGCATCGGCAACATCGAGTCCCAAGGTCGTTCCGTAGAACTCCTTGGCCTGCGCCACGTCGTCCACGGAGAAACCGGGGATCGCCTTGGCGTTCCTTAACATCTGGTCGCCTCCTCAGGCCTTTTGGCGGAGCCGGACGGGAATCGAGTCCGCCCCCATCGCCATGTCACCAAGCGGCGAAACCACATTATCTGCTGGCTGTGTACTTTGGCATTCACCGCCTCGGCCACACCGTTTTGTCCTTTCTTCGGCCTTGCTGTCGAAACTGGCCCGACCCGTTCGTGTAGGAGGCGAAACGCTGGCGCGGGGCCGGCATCGAGAGACAGGAGGCGAGATCATGGCAAAGCTCGTGGTGACGGAGTTCGTTTCGCTGGACGGCGTGATGGAAGACCCCGGCGGGGCCGAGGGTTACAAGCACGGCGGCTGGACCTTCACGTTCGACCGGGGCGACGACGGCAACAAGTTCAAGCTCGACGAGCTGTTGGCCAGCGACGCCCTTCTGCTGGGGCGGGTGACCTACCAGGGGTTCGCCAAGGCGTGGCCATCGATAACCGACGATGACGGCTTCGCCCAGAAGATGAACAGCATGCGCAAGTACGTCGTCTCCACGACGCTGACCGACGAGGAAGCCACCTGGGAGAACAGCGAGGTGATCCGGGGCGACGTCGCCGGTGAGATCGCCAGGCTGAAGGCCCAGCCAGGGGGCGACGTCCTGGTGGCGGGGAGCTGCGGCCTGGTCCACAGCCTCATGGAGTACGGCCTCGTCGACGAGTACCGGCTGATGGTCTTCCCGATCGTGCTCGGCAGCGGCAAGCGTCTGTTCGCCGAGACGAGCGACGCCACCAGGCTCGCCCTCACGGAGTGCGGGACCGCTGGCGACGGCGTCCTGCTGCTCACCTACCGGGCTCAGTAGTTTGGCTGTGCAACCAGACCCCACCACGTGAAGCAAACCAACCAGGAGAGGAGAGTCCAATGAAGCAGTACATGCTCACCGTGCACGACGTCGAAGGAAGCCCCGTGCCGGCGCCCGAGGTGCTCCAGAAGATGTACGCGGATGTCGAGGCCGTCAACGCCGAGTTGCAGTCGGCTGGCGTGTGGGTGTTCGCGGGAGGTCTGCACCCGCCGACCACCGCAACCGTCGTCAAGGTGCAGGACGGCGACGTGCTCACCACCGACGGTCCCTTCGCCGAGGGCAAGGAGCATGTCGGGGGCTTCTGGGTCATCAAGGTCCCCGACCTCGACGCTGCCCTCGCCTGGGCCGCGAAGGCCACCGTTGCGTGCGCCGCCCCGGTCGAGGTCCGGCCGTTCCAGGATGACTTCGAAGAGGGCTGACGGCGACGTGGCAGCTCACCTCGGCGAGATCGAACAGACATTCCGTGAGCAGTACGGCCGGGCTGTGGCGGTCCTCATCCGAGTCTTCGGCGACATCGACCTCGCCGAAGAGGCGGTCCAGGATGCCTTCGCCGTGGCGGTGCAGCGCTGGCCGTCCATGGGGGTCCCGCCCAGCCCGGCCGGCTGGATCATCACCACCGCCCGCAACCGGGCGATCGACCGGCTCCGCCGTGAGGCTTCCCGCGACGATCGCCACGCCGAGGCGCAGCGCATCCAGGCCGGCGACGAAGGACACTCCGAGGAGGTGGCAGTGCGCGACGACCGGCTCCGCCTGATCTTCACCTGCTGCCACCCGTCGCTTGCGGTCAGCGCCCAGGTCGCCCTGACCCTGCGGCTGCTCGGAGGCCTCGACACTGGCGAGATCGCACGGGCCTTCCTGGTTCCCGAACCGACCATGGCGCAGCGCCTCGTGCGGGCCAAGGGCAAGATCCGGGCCGCCGGCATCCCCTATCGGGTGCCAAGCGAATCCGAGCTCCCCGGCCGCCTGCGAGCAGTGCTCGCCGTCGTCTACCTGATCTTCAACGAGGGGTACACGGCAAGCTCCGGCGATGACCTGGTTCGGGCGGACCTCTGCGCCGAGGCCGTCCGTCTCGGCCGCGTTCTGGCAGACCTGATGCCCGACGAGCCCGAGGCGATGGGCCTCCTTGGGCTCATGCTGCTCACCGACGCACGCCGTGCCGCCCGCACCTCTCCCGCCGGGGCGCTCGTCCTGCTGGCCGACCAGGACCGCAGCCTGTGGAGCCGGGACCTCATCGCCGAGGGCCAGGCCATCGTCCGCGCCTGCCTGCGGCGCAACCAGCCGGGGCCCTACCAGATCCAGGCGGCCATCCAGGCCGTCCACAGCGACGCCCCGGATGCCGCCGGCACCGACTGGCGCCAGATCCTGGCGCTCTACGACCAGCTCCTCGCAGTGGCTCCAAGCCCGGTGGTCGCCCTCAACCGTGCCGTGGCCGTCGCAGAGGTCGAGGGGGGCGAGGCGGCCCTGGCAACCCTCGACTCATTGCACCTCGACAACTACCACCTGTACCACGCCATCCGAGCCGACCTCCTTCGCCGTCTCGGGCGCGACGCGGAGGCGATCCTCTCGTACGACGCCGGGATCGCCCTGACGGCCAACATGGCGGAACGCAGCTTCCTGGAGCTGCGAAGAAACTCCATC
>JAOPZY010000253.1 GCA_025963875.1 Actinomycetota bacterium | reverse complement strand
CAGCGAGGCCGAGCGGCTCGGTCCAGTTGCCGATGTTCTCGGACGCCCCCGGCAGGCCGACCGACCTGCTGACGACGTAGGCGAGGAAGGGTCCGGCTGCGACGGCAGCGGTCAGCATCCAGGCCCGGCGTGGCCTACGGCCGAGGAGCGCGCTGGCGGCCGTGAGGCAGGCGACGATGAGGAGCATGTAGAGCACCCCGATGTAGACGTGGTCCTTTATGGTGCCGAAGAGGTCGAGGAAATGGATCAAGGCGATGGCAAGGAGCCCGACGATGGCGGCGGGCCGCAGCAGTGTCTCGGCCGAGATGCTGGGGCCTTCGGGGATGTCGGCGCGGCGGTCCGGGAACCAGCTCATTGGTCATCTCCTTTCGTTACGGGTCGTTTGCGGGTTTTCGATGGTCCCGATCGTCCTTCCCGAATCTTAGAATTAGCTCACAGGCCGCTAACAGCCAGCTGAGCATCGCTGGGTTCCACATCGGACGGTCGCTTCGTGGCAAGCTTGCACCACCGATGGATCTGAGGCCGACCGAGGAGCAGCAGTCGCTCGTCGAGGTGCTCCACGACTTCGCTGCGAGCGAGGTCCGCCGCGCTGCCCGCGCCTGCGAGGAGGCCGGCGAGGTGGCGGGGGCGCTCCGCGCCGCGCTGGTGGAGATAGGGGTGTCCACGGGGGTCGCCGAGGCATTCGGGGGCCAGGGGACCTTCGACGCCGTCACGGGCCTGATGATCGCCGAGGAGCTCGCGTGGGGGGACCCCGGCGTGGCCTACTCCGTGCTGGCCCCCGGGGTGGTGGCGTCAGTGCTGCAGCGGGCGGCCACGCCCGAGCAGCAGGCCGACCTCCTGCCGGGGCTCGCCGCCGGGGGACGGGCCGCCCTGGCCCTCACCGAGCGGGAGGCCGGGGCCGACATCTTCCGGATGGACACGACGGCGGACACGGGGCGCTTGCATGGCGTGAAGTACGCGGTCCCCGACCCCGGCCCCGCGGGCTCGCTCATCGTCGTCGCAGAGGGTCCGTCGATCTGGCGAGTTGTCACGGGGGCATGGGCGGAAGCCGTTGCGGAGGACAAGCTCGGGCTGCGGTCGGCACGGACCCTCAAGCTCGGTCTGGATGGCATGGGGGCCGAAGAGATCGGCACCGGCACCGACGACGTGGTTGCGGCGTTGCTGGCGGCCAAGCTTGTGACGGCCGGCATCGCGCTCGGCCTGGCGCGCGCCGCCGTCGAGTACGCCGCCGCCTACGCCAGCGAGCGCACCGCATTCGGGCGGCCGATCGGCGCCTTCCAGGGGATCTCCTTCATGATCGCGGACCGGGCGACCGACCTGGACGCGGCCCGACTGCTCTGCTGGGAGGCGGGGTGGGCGCTGGACGCCGCCCGCCCGGGCGCCGACCGGCTGGTGATGGCCGCCTGCGGGCAGGCGGTTGCGGCGGCCGTGGCCGCGTCGGACGATGCCGTCCAGGTCCTGGGCGGCCACGGCTACATGCGGGACCACCCCGTCGAGCTGTGGTACCGGGACGCCATGACCCTGGCAACCCTCGACGCCCCGTGGCTCATTGGCGACCTTTTCCTCGCGGGCCGGTACCAGGCGGGCGGACTCCCGTGATCGACTTCGCCCTCGACGACCGCATGGAGGCGCTGCGGGAGTTCCTGCACGGCTTCGCCGTCGACGAGTTGCGGCCGCGGGCCCGAGCCGCCGATGTCTCGGGAACCGTCGAGCCCGAGGTCATCGCCAGGCTCGGCGAGATGGCCGGGGACCGGGCGGCGATCGTTCCCTCCCTCCGGTCGGATGAAGGCCACGATGGGCCACGCTCCGACGGGATGGTGGCGGTGGTGGGCGGCGAAGAGCTGGCGTGGGGCGACGCGGCGATGATCCTGAACATCCCCGGCCCGGGCCTCGTCGGGCCGTCGATCTCGTCCGCCGGCACGCCGGACCAGCAACGGCGGTTTCTCGCGGAAATCTTCGACGGCGCTGGCCCCCGCTTCGGGGCGCTCGCGGTGACGGAGGCCCAGGCCGGTTCCGACGTCTCGAACCTGAGGACGACCGCGGTGCGCGACGGGGACGAGTGGGTGCTCAACGGCACGAAGGTCTTCTGCACGAACGGGGCACGAGCCGACGTCCTCGTCGTCAATGCCACCATCGACCCGGGGGCCGGTCGATCGGGCCAGCGGCTCTTTGTCGTCCTGAAGGGCACCCCCGGGATGGCGGTCGGCAGGATCGAGCGCAAGCTCGGGTTGACGGCGTCCGAGACCGCCGAGCTCGTCTTCGACGGCTGCCGCATCCCGTTCGACCACATCGTCGGCGGCGAGGAGGCCCTGCGCCCGGCCTCGGGATTCAAGGCCACCCTGCGGGCCTTCGACGCCTCCCGCCCGGGCGTCGCCGCCATGGCCATCGGGATCGGCCGGGCCGCCTTCGACTACGTCACGGAATGGTCGAGGACGGAGATCCCCCGGCACGCCCGCCGCCGGCCGTTCGTCGAAGCCCGCCTGGCGGCGACCGAACGCGACCTCGCCGCTGCCCGGGGGCTTGCCCGAAGGGCCGCCTGGATGGCCGACAACCGGATTCCCAACTCGAAGGAGGCCTCGATGGCGAAGGCATCCGGCCCCCGAGCGGCGCTGCGGGCCTGCGTGAGCGCCATCGAGATCATGGGACCGGAGGGCTACTCCCGGGAGCACCTCGTGGAGAAGTGGTTCCGGGACATCAAGGTCTACGACATCTTCGAAGGCACGGGGCAGATACAACGGGTCGTGATCGGGCGTCATATCCTCGGGCGCCTGGACTGAGAAATTCTGATTCTGAAGGAGGCCTTCCTTGACCATCAACACCGCCCTCGCGGGCAAGACGTACCCCACCTCGACCTACAAGGTCACGGCGGACGCCATCCGGGCCTACGCGGCGGCGACGAACGAGGACAACCCGGCGTTCGCCGGGGAGGACCCCGTCGGTCCGCCCGCCTTCCCCGTCGTGCCGGTCCAGGCGGTGCTCGGGGTGGCGCTGTTCGACCCGGAGCTGAACGTCAACCTCATGCGCCTCGTGCACGGGGAAGAGGATCACCTCCTGCTGGCCCCCATCCGCCCCGGCGACATCCTGACGATCGAGGGACGGCTCGAGAGCATCGAGGTCAAGGAATCGGGCGAGACGTTCACCGTCGCCACCAGGCTCACCAACCAGGACGGCGTGACGGCGGCCGAGCTGCGCAGCCTGATGTTCGTCCGGGGCAGCGGCGGCCGCACGAAGGCGGCCGCCGAGGAGCCGCCCCCCGAGCCCGAGTACGTCTTCACCACCTCCCAGACCGTCGACGAGGACCAGACCTACCGGTACGCCGAGGCGTCCGGGGACCACAACCCGATCCACATCGACCCCGAGTTCGCCCGCAACGCCGCCGGACTGCCGGGGATCATCCTGCACGGCATGGCCACCATGGCATTCGCCTCGAAGGCCGTCCTCGACAACGTCGCCGGGGCAGACCCGGCGCGGCTGCGGCGCATCAAGGTGCGCTTCTCGAAGCCGGTCTTCCCGGGGGACACCCTCACGACCCGGGGCTGGGTGGAGTCGACGGAAGACGGCGTGACGACGTACGGCTTCGAGACGCTGAACGGTCGCGGCTCGGCAGTCCTGCGCAACGGCATCGCCGAGGTGGTCGACGCCCCTTAGCGGCCACCCGGGCCGCTGCCCGGTGATGTTGTAAAAGTTGTGAGTTGGACAGAGTTGTTAACGTCTGTTAAATTGCGTTCCCTTTGGCGATGGGAGCGCATATGGTCGGATCGGAGTGCCCCGGCCCAGCCCCGGCCGGCACGGGGCCCAGGAACCGGAGCAGGGGGACGGCAGCGCTGCTGGTGGTTGCGGCCCTCGCCGCGGGCGGCCTCGCGGACGTCGGCCACGTCGTCGGGCCGGGCGAGAATCTCTTCACGCTTGCCCGCAAGTACCTGACCACCCCGCAGGAGATCGCCCGGGCGAACCATATCGCCGACCCCAACCTGATCCTGATCGGGATGAACCTGCGGATCCCGGCGGGCCCCGTCCCGCCGGTGCCCCAGCCCGCCCCTGCTCCGCCAATCCCCCTGCCCGCGCCCCAGGTCGTCACCTACACCGTGAAGCCGGGGGACAACCTGACCGCCATCGCCGTCCACTACGGGGTGACGCCCACCGCGCTGGCCGCCCTGAACGGCATCACCAGGCTGAACCTCGTCCAGGTCGGCAAGGTGCTCAGGATCCCCGTACCCGCCCCGGCGACCGTGGAGTCCCTGCTCACGAAGTACGCCACGACCTACAAGGTGGAAGTCCCGCTGATCAAGGCGCTTGCCTGGCAGGAGTCCGGCTGGCAGCAGCAGGTGATCAGTGACACGGGGGCTGTCGGCGTCATGCAGATCATGCCGGAGACGGGGCGCTTCACCGGCGAGATCATCCTCCAGCGGATGGTCAATACCGCCAACCTCGAGCACAACGTCGAGGCGGGCGTGGCCTTCTTCGCCTACCTGGTCCGCCAGGCGAAGGGCGACGTCCAGCTCGCCGTGGCCGGCTACTACCAGGGGCTGCGCTCGGTCCGGCAGAAGGGGATGCAGGCCGACACGAAGCGCTATGTCGCCAACGTGATGGCGCTCCGGCAACGTTTCTCGCCGTCCCGAGGCGCCCCCCAAGGCGCCGGATCATCGTGAAGGGGTCCTATGTGGTGACGGGGCCCGCGGCCCCCGAAAGGCCCCGGATTGCCGGGGAGCCGGCCAGGTTGCGGGGTACCGTGACCGTGGAGGTGATCGCATGAATGCAGCAGCGGTACGGCCTCTGGCGCTCCTCGCCGCCCCCGTCGTGGCCGCCGCCCTCGTCGCGGTCGCCTGGCAGGGGTCCTCGGTGGGGGCCTCCCGCCCGGCGGCCGTGCGGGTCCAGGACCGGGTGCAGACGAGGGTCGAGACAAAGGTGCAAACCCAGACGAAGGTCGTGCAGGACACGAACGCCGTCGCCGAGCTGGGCGCCCAGATCGCCGCCCTCCAGCAGGCGGTGACGGCGACGGCCCAGGGCATGACGGCCCAGGTCGCCACCCTGAAGCAGACCATCACGTCGCTGCAGGGGACGATCTCGACCCTGCAGCAGGGCGTCGCGACGGCGCAGGGGAACAACGCAGCCCAGACGAAGAAGGTGACCGACCTGACCACGACGCTGACCGGCGTGGACCAACGGCTGGTGGCCCTCCAGTCCCTGGTGAACGACACGCTGCTGAAGCTTCGTGTCAGCCCGTCGCCGACGCCGGCCCATTGAACTTCGCGGTGAGCCAGACCGTCGCCAATGAGATCATCGCCGGCCGCTACCGGGTCGCCGCCCGCATCGGCTCGGGGGGCATGGGGGAGGTCTTCCGCGCCCGGGACCAGGTCCTCGGCCGGACCGTCGCGGTCAAGGTGCTGCCCCAGGAGCTCGCAGCCCGGCAGGGCTTCGTCGAGCGCTTCCGGGCGGAGGCCCAGGCGGCCGCACGGCTGTCGCACCCCAACGCGGTCCAGGTGTACGACTGGGGCTCCAGCGACGGCTCCTACTTCATGGTCATGGAATACGTCCGGGGCCGGACCCTTCGTGAGGTCCTGGCGGCCCGAGGACGGGTGGAGCCCGCCCAGGCGGCGGCGCTGCTGAGCCAGCTGCTCGCGGCCCTGGAGGCCGCCCACGCCAGCGGCCTTGTCCACCGTGACATCAAGCCGGAGAACATCCTCCTGACGGCGGCGGGCGAGGTGAAGGTGACCGACTTCGGCATCTCCCGTATGGCCGAAGCCGCGGCGACGTCCAGCGACATGCTCGGTACGGCTTCCTACGTCTCGCCGGAGCAGATCCGGGCCGAGGCGGTCGACGGCCGGGCCGACCTCTACGCCGCCGGCTGCGTCCTCTACGAACTGCTGTGCGGGGCACCGCCGTTCGAGGGCAACGTGGCCCACGTGCTCCACGAGCACCTGACGGCGCGGGTTCCGCGGCCTTCGGTGGAGGTGCCGGACGCGGCCCTCCTCGATGCCGTCGTGGCGCTGAGCACCGAACGGGATTCCGCGGCCCGGTACCCGTCGGCCACCGCCATGCGGACCGCGCTGGCGGAGGTTGCCGCCTCCTTGCCCGAAGCCCCCCCGCTATCGGAACTGGCGTCGGAGATCACGTCGCTGGTCGCTACGGAGGCGCAGGAGACGATGATTCCCCCGCTGCCGCGCCACAAGCCGAGGCGCCGGCGCTGGCCGCTCCTGGTCGCCGTTCTCCTCGTGCTGGTGGTCGGGGCCGGGGCGGTGATGCTGCGCCCGGTGCCGAGGGTGGCCGGGCTCAGGCAGGCCGACGCCATCGCCAAGCTGCGCGGCGCCGGGCTCCATACCCGTGTCGGCACGGCATTCGACGATACGGCGCCCCTGGGAACGGTCGTTGCCGCCCGACCGCCCTTCAGCGTGGGGCCCCTGGGGTTGCGGGGCTCGACGGTGCGCCTGACGGTCAGCAAGGGACAGGACCTCCGGCAGGTGCCCCTCGTCGAGGGGCAGCCCCTGGCCGCCGCGCAGCAGGCCATCCGCGCCGCCGGGCTTCCGGGCCCGGTGGTGGCGGAGGACTTCAATCCCGCCCCCAAGGGCACCGTCGTCCACCAGGAACCGCCGCCCCAGGCAGTCAAACCCGGCACGCCCATCACGCTGAAGGTGTCGAAAGGGCCGGAGATGGTGGGGGTGCCGGCGGTGGTGTCGGGCACTGCCTACCCGGCGGCCCTGTCGACGCTCAGCGCGGCGGGCCTGAGCGCCGTCCGGCAGGAGATCTACAACGACGCGGCCGCCGAGACCGTGCTCGGTCAGGCCCCCGCCGCCGGGACCAGCGTGCCCAAGGGCAGTGCGGTGACCCTGACGGTCAGTGTCGGGCCGCAACCCTTCCCCATGCCCAACGTCGCCAGCGGGGCTGCGTGTGCGGCGGCCAGGTCACAGCTGGAGGGCCTGGGGCTCGTGGTGACCGTCAAATCCCCCAGCGGGGCGTGCACGACCAATCCCGTGCTGCTGCAGGACCTGCCGGCGGGCTCGTCCGTGAGGAAGGGCGATGCCGTCACGCTGTACGTACCCTGAACGGCTTTCCGCGAAATAGCTGGGGCGTGTCGAATTCTCCACAAATAATGAGGAAAATTCGACGCGGGCCGCGCTAGGACTCGCTCCCGCGGGGGCCTCCCCGGTAGGCGTCGTTGGTTCCCCGGCGGGACGAGAGGAACCAGGCCCCGATGACCGAGGCGACCACCACGCCGAGCAGCACGTCGTCGAGGGGGACGGGGTCGTGCTCGGGGTGGGAGCTTGGAACGACCCCCGCTGCCGCTTCGGCGAGCGGGACCCCGGCCTTCTTGGCAGCCGCCGGGACGGACGAGGCAGCGGTGAGCGGCACGATGACGTCGGTGGCCTTGGCCTCCAGAGCGTCGAAGTTCAGGAATCCCCAGTCGTAGAGGGCCTTGGAGTCGTTGTAGCCGGCGGGGCTCTTGGCGTTGAGCACGATGGCGAGCAGGGTGTGGCCGTTCCGGGTTGCCTCCGAGGCCAGCGAGTTCCCGGACCCGTTCGTGTAGCCGGTCTTCACCCCGATGGTGCCGGGATAGAGGCCGAGCAGCTTGTTGTGGTTGATCAGGAGGTGGGTGTGCTGGCCGCCGTCCCACGGGATCGAATGCTTGATCGTCCCGACCATCGTGGCGAACGTCGGGTCCTTCATCGCCACCATCGTGAGGAGGGCGAGGTCCCGGGCCGTCGAGACGTGGCTGGGGGCGTCCATCCCGTGAGGGTTGGCCATCAAGGTCGACGTGGCCCCGAGTGCTGCGGCCTCCTCGTTCATGAGGCGGACGAAGCCGGCCACCGTGCCGTCCGGGCTCACCTTCTGCGCCAGCGAGATCGCCATGTCGTTGCCGGACACCAGGAGGAGACCCCAGAGCATGTCCTCGACCGAGTAGGTCCAGCCGGGTTTGGCGTAGGTGTTGGCCCCCGGTGCGTTGTACGCCTCGTCGGTGACGGTCTGCGTGTCGTCGAGCTTGGCCCGCTGCAGCACCACGAGCGCGGTCAGGATCTTCGTCAGGCTGGCCGGGGGACGGGGCTGGTTGGCGTTGACCGCCCACAGCACCTTGCCGTTGGAGGCGTCCACGAGGATGCCCTCGTCGACGCCGAGCGGGGCGGGGAGGGGGTCGCCGTCGGGGCCGGGCGGGGGTTGGGGCACCGGGGGGGGAGCAGGGGCCACGTACACCGGCGCCCTCCACCTGCTGGGGGGCGGCGGGGGCAACGGTTTCGTCTTGGAAGAGATGGCCGCGAGAACCGGACCCGCAGACGGGATCAGGACGGTAAGAATGGTGAGGACCACCAGGAGGCGGCGCGCGCTTGTCATGGCCAGGTCGAGCATATGGGGTGGAGCATAGGCGTGGAAGCATACGAGAACGGGGGGGAAGGATGCCGGATATTGACAAGCGGGTGATCGGCGGCGGCGTCGCACGCCTGGCCCGCTGCGATGCGGCCCGCTGACCCGGTGCGAACGGTGCGCTTCGGGGTCGCCGGTCTGAAGGACCCCAAGGACCTGGAGGGATCGATCGCCAAGGTGGTCGACGCCGGCTATGCCGCCTGTGAGGTCCAGTTCGTCAAGGAGTTCACGCTGAAGGAGCCCGAGGCCGAACGCCTCGGCACCATCGCCGCCCGGGAGGGGGTCCGCCTCTCGGTCCACGCCCCGTACTTCGCCGCGCTCACGACACCTGAGCCGGAACGGCTCACGCTGCACCTCGGCGCGCTGCACCACTCCTGCCACCTGGCGGCGCTGATGGGGGCGAAGGTCGTCGTGTGCCACCCGGGCACGAACACGGGCGACCCCGCCGCCGTCCAGAAGAGGGTGGTGGCGGCCCTCGACAACATCGGGCCCCGCATCGCCGACTTCGGGGTGCCGCTCGGCTTGGAGACGCCGGGGCGCAAATCCCAGTTCGGCGCGCTCGGTGACATCGCCCTGCTCGTCCGGGACCATCCGTTCGCCACGCCCGTCGTCGATTTTGCCCACATCCATGCGGTCTCTGGCGGGCAGATGAGCTCGGTGGAGGCCTTCCGGGCGCTGTTCGCCTATATCGCCCAGCAGTTCTCTCCCCAGCACCTGTGGCCGCTGCACTGCCACTTCACCGACAATCGCTTCGGCCCCGCCGGCGAGCTCACGCACGTCCCCTACGGGGAGGGGACCCTCCGGGCGTCCAACCTGGCCGCCGCCGCCGCCGACTTCGACTTCGCCCTCACGATCATCTCCGAGGAGCGCTGGGAGGAGTCGCACCGGGCGATCATGGAGGACCTCGCCGCCTTCGGGGCGCCCTTGGCAGGCCCGGGGGAGCAGGTGTGCCCGCCCACGCCGCACGGCGGCTACAGCCGGCCCTACTTCCCCTGCACCGTGCCGCTGGAGCCCCTGGGGCCTTCCCACGTCTTCGTCGACGGCGGCCGGGAGGTTCGGGTCACGAACCTCGACAAGCCGATCTTCGGGGACGACTCCTACACCAAGGGCGACCTCATCGCCTGGTACTACAACGTCGCCCCGATGCTGCTGCCGTTCCTGTCCGACCGGCCGCTGGTCATGCAGCGGGTGCCCGACGGCATCTACGGGGAGGCGTTCTACGAGAAGCAGGCCCCGAAAGGTACCCCGGAGTGGGTCCGCACCGTGCCCGTCCCCTCCGACGCCGGGCGCAAGAACATCGACTTCGTCATCGCCGACTCCGTGGCGTCGCTGGTGTGGCTGGCGCAGATCGCCAGCGTCGAGTGCCACGCCTGGACCAGCCGTTGGCCCAGGATCGACGAGCCTGACTACGCGGTCATCGATCTCGACCCGTTCGAGCCGATCACCTACGACGACGTCCGGGCGGTCGGCAGGCTCGTGCACACGGTCCTGGAGCGGCTCGGCCTGCTCGGGTTCCCGAAGACCTCGGGTGGGGCAGGGCTGCAGATCTTCATCCCGCTCCGCCCGGGACACACCTACGGCGAGGTGCGGGAATTCTGCACCGGCGTCGGGCGCCTCATCACGGCCGTGTACCCGGAGAAGGCGACCCTCGAGCCGTCGATCCCCAAACGCAAGGGCCACGTCTTCGTCGACGCCAACCAGAACGCCAAGGGAAAGACCCTCGTCGCGCCGTACTCGGTCCGGCCGTACCCGGGAGCGCCGGTTTCGA
>JAOPZY010000218.1 GCA_025963875.1 Actinomycetota bacterium | reverse complement strand
AGGCCCGCGGCGCGGAAGTACCCCGCGAACTTCGAGGGAAATGGAAGAAATTGCCTTTATTGCTTGGGGCCGCCACCTCACTAGCTTGCAACTCCGGGCGCCCGCTTGGCAATCCACCAGCACCCGTGGCGACTTTTGGAGCGGCAAAAAAGTAGTGTCAGAAGTATCAAATTTTCCAGACCTCGGAACACCGGGAACATCTTCGCCTGCCTCGTGCACGAGTCCCCCGACTGCGTCGCCGACCTCGTAGCCAACCTGCGCTGGTGCGACCCCGACTCCCTCGTCCTGCTGTACGACGGCGCCCAAGGCGCCCCTCATGGCGCCGGACAAGAAACAGGACGCGAGGGCCCGCTGAGGGACCGGCACTGGGGAGACGCCGGCGGTGTCCTGGTCCATCCCTGGCCGCGGCCGGTGGGGTGGGGGCGGCTCCACGAGTTCGCCATCGACTGCCTGCGCCTGGCGGTGGAATGCCTGGACTTCGCCAGCATCACCTTCGTCGACTCCGACCAGCTCGCCGTCCGGGAGGGGTACTCCCGGCAGCTCGCCCTCCACCTCGGCCGTGCTCCCGGGGCGGGGTGCCTGGTCAGCGTCCCCGGCGTGCAGCCGCCCACGACGCTGTTCGGCCCTGCCCAGGCCGCCTGGCACGAGATCGAGCTGTGGCGGCCGTTCCTCCGGAGGTTCCCGGGCGGCGAGGACAACTTCCCGCACTGGACCTTCTGGCCCGGCACCGTGTTCACGAGGGCGGCGGCGACCAGCATCCTCGAGCTCTATGACGACGAGGAGCTGCAGCGTATCCTCGGCCGCTCCTCCCTCTGGGCCACGGAGGAGGTGCTCCTGGTGTCCCTCGCCGCCCTCGCCGGGCACGACGTGGTGGCCAACCCCTTCAGCCACCCCGCGCTCCGCTACCGCACCGGGTTCTCGGCGGACGAGATCGACGAGGCGCTCCGGGACTCAGCCTGCTGGTGGGTGCATCCGGTGGCCCGGAGGTACGACGACCCGATCCGGCGCCGCGTGCGCGGGGCGTGCCAGGGATACCGGCCGCTCCCGGGCACCGCCGCGACCGTCCGTTGCACGGGCACCACGCCGTCGCCGCCAAGGCCGCATCCACCGGCGCACCTCACCCCCGTCCGCAGGTCCGTCTCGTGCGTCCTGACCGCCGGCGGGGGGCCGGCCATCGTCGCGATGGCCATCCGCCGCTTCCTGGCCGGCGAGCCCGAGGACCGGGAGCTCATCATCGTCGACGACGGCGCCAACCCCGTGCGCGACCTGGTCCCCGCCGACCCCCGGATCCGCTACCTCCGCCTCGCCGAGCCCCACAGCCCGGGCGAGCAGCGCAACGTCGGCTGCGCCCAGGCGTGGGGCGAGGTGATCGAGCACTGGGACGGCGCCGGGGTGACGCTCCGCCACCGCCGCCGTGACTGGGAGCTCCAGCCGTTCACTCCGTAGCGACCGCGGTCAGCACCGGCATGCGGGCCGCCCGCCGGGCGGGGCGCACGGCGGCGAGGATGCCCGCCAGCGCTCCGAGCACCAGGATCAGGGCGATGCGCGTCACGGGCAGGGTGAACGTCGCGAACCCCTGCGCCACGTTCGTCGCCTGGGAGAGGCCCCATCCGAGGAACGTGCCCAGGGTCAGGCCGCCGACGACGCTGAACACCGACAGGATCACCGACTCCAGCCGGATCATCGAGCGGAGCTGGCGCCGGGTCTGGCCGACGGCCCGCAGCAGGCCGACTTCCCGGGTGCGCTCGTGGATGGCGAGCGAGAGGGTGTTGGCGATACCGAGCACGGCGATGAGGATGGCCAGGGCCAGCAGCACGTAGACGATGCCGAGGACGAGGTTCACGCCCTGGCCGGCCGCGGCGATGAAAGCGGCACGGTCGTTCACCGTCGGCTGGCCGTAGGGGGTGCTGGCGGTGGTGACTGCCGCCTTGGCGGCCGCGAGGTCGGTGCCCGGCGCCAGCTTGACGAAGACCGCCGAGTTGACCCCTTGTCGGTTGTGGGCACCCCAGAGGGCGAGCGGCACGACGTAGTCGCCGGTGAGGTCCCGGGAGGTGTAGATGGCCCCGATGGAGAGCTGCATCCTGGCACCGTCGGGCATCGTCGCGGGGAGGGCTGTGCCGAGCTGCCAGCCCCGGTTGGACGCCTCGTGTTGGGAGACGGCGATCTGGCTGTCGCTCAGGGCGGCGATGGACCCGGCCGCCGGGTGCAGGTCGAGCACGGCGCCGATGTGCACCGGGTCGACGGAGCTCACCTGCTGGGCCTTCCCGGCGATCAGCGCCTCCCCCGCCGAGATGCCAGTTGCCGTACGGACGCCGGGCAGGCCGCCGATCGCCGTGGCCAGTTCGGGTGACAGGGTCCCCGGGCCGAAGCCGCCGGACGTGATGGCGATGTCGCCGTTGAACGACCCCTTCACCCCGTTGTCGCTGGCGGTCTTGAGCGACGCGGCGTACACCGTGAACAGGGTCACGATGGCGACACCCACCATCAGCGCCGTCGCTGCCGCGGCGCTTCGACGGGGCGATCGCATGGCGTTCCCCCTGGCGAGCAAACCGGGTGTTCCCCGCCATGCCGCGAGAGGCCGGCCGATGAACCCCGTGACGAACTTCGCCACGACCGGGCCGAGGGCGACCACGCCAACCGTGGTCAGCAGGGCGCCGATGCCCACGACGGAGAGCACCTGGCTGGTGGGGGCCTGGATGCCCGCGACCACGAGGGCCACGCCCCCCGAGGCCAGCACGCCACCGACGATCGCATGGAGGAGGGACGGCCTCGCTGGCTCCGCCGCCGCTCCCCGGAACGCTGCGAGCGGTGGGATGCGGGAGGCACGGAGGGCCGGCAGGAGGCCGGCGCCGAGGGTCACGACCATGCCGGCGAGGACGGAGACGACGATCGAGGTGCCGGACACCACCAGGCCCCCGGCCGGGAGGGCGAAGCCGAAGCTGTCGAAGAGGCCCTTCAGCAGCCCTGCGATCCCGAGACCGGCGAGCAGTCCCAGACCCGAGGCGAGTGCGCCGATGCAGAGGGCCTCCACGACCACCGAGCCCAGGAGCTGGCGGCGGGTCCCCCCGAGCGCGCGCAGCAGGGCCGACTCGCGGCTGCGCTGGGCGACGAGGATGGCGAAGGTGTTGGCGATGGACAGCGTGGCGACGAGCAGGGCGATGCCGGCGAAGACCACGAGGACGGTGCGCAGCGCCGTGAGGAAGGTGCCGCTGACGTCGGAGACGGCCTGCTGGGTGGCGGCGACGCCGGTCAGCGCGTCGACATTCGCGGGCAGGACCCTCTGGATGCGCGAGGTGAGCTCCGCCTGGCTGACGCCGGGCTGCGCGCGGACCACGATGCTCGAGGCCTGGGCAGCGTCGCCGGTGATGCCAAGGATGTTGCGCTCCGCCCCGGCGAGGTTGAAGGCGGCGAGGGTGGCTGTGCCGAGGCCGTCGGTGCCGGCGAAGGTCGCGATGCCCACGATCCGCACCCGGACCGGGGTGGGCATCAGGACCGTCACGGTCTGGCCGAGCCGGAGCTTGCCCGCAGTGGCCGCGCCGCGGTTGACCACGATCTCGTCTGGGGTGGCCGGGGCTCTGCCCTGGGCGAGCTTGTAGGGGTTGAGGACGGGGTCGGGGAGCCAGTAGCTGGCGAGGCGGGGTGGCCCGTTGCCGCCGATCGCCGCTCCGTCGGAGCCGATGATCTCTCCGAAGCCGGTGATCGACGGCTCGGCGGCGGCCACGCCGGGCACGGCCCGTATCGTGGCGGCGAGGGAGACATCGACGGCGGGCCGTTGCGCCCCTACGCCGGTGCCCACGGTGGTGGCGCTGCGGACGACGGCGTCGGTGCCGGCGTTCGCCGAGGCGAACAGCTTGTCGAAGTTGGAGCTGAGCGTGTCGCCGAGGGCGAGCGCTCCCGCGAGGAAGCCGACCCCGAGGACCACCGCCATCAGCATGCCGACCAGGCGCCGCTTGTGTGCCCACAGACCCTTGAACGTGACCGTCAACATGATGCCTCCCCTTTCATCGGTACGTCATCGCTACGCGTGTTTATTCGCCGATGGCCTTGAGCCGGTCGAGGATTGCCTCGGCGGTGGGCTCCCGGAGTTCCCCGACGATCCGTCCGTCGGACAGGAACAGCACCGAGTCCGCCGCCGCTGCCGCTCCGGGGTCGTGGGTGACCATCACGATCGTCTGGCCGAAGGACGTCACCGCCCGCCGCAGGAAACCGAGCAGCTCGGCGCTGGAACGGGAGTCGAGGTTGCCGGTGGGCTCATCGGCGAAGATGATCTGCGGGCGGGTCACGAGGGCCCGGGCGACGGCGACCCGCTGCTGCTGGCCTCCGGAGAGCTCGGAGGGCTTGTGCGCCAGGCGGTCCCCGAGGCGGACCTCGGCGATCACGGTGTCGAGCCAGTCCCTGTCGGGCCGCTTGCCGGCGAGCAGCAGCGGCAGGGAGATGTTCTCCGCCGCGCTCAGCGTGGGCAGGAGGTTGAAGGACTGGAAGATGAAGCCGACCTGCTCGCGCCGCAGCAGCGTCAGTTCGGTGTCCGACAGGGATCCCAGCTCCACGTCGCCGAGGAAGACCTCGCCCGAGGAGACCTGGTCAAGACCGGCAAGGCAGTGCATGAGCGTGGACTTGCCGGACCCCGACGGGCCCATGATGGCCGTGAACTGGCCCTGGGGGAACCCGACGCTGACCTCGTCGAGCGCTCGCACCGCCGTTTCGGCGGAGCCGTAGATCTTGGTGGCGTTGATGGCTCGTGCCGCTGCCTTCGTGAGTGTGGTCTGCATGTGGCCTCCTCTGGGTTGGGGTTGCGGCTCAGGTGCCTCATATGCTGGGCTCGGTGCGCGCCGCGGTCGTCACTCGCCCGGCTATTTCGCCCTACGGTGGGGTGTCCACCGGGCCTGCGGGGCGTACCCCCCTGGATGTACGGGTGTCTCCACCCAGGGACCGATGACGACAAGCGTGCGGTGCCCTACCCTCGTGAGGTGAGTGCCGTCGCGGTTCCCCGGAGCTCGTCGCGTTGGTCGTGGCCGCGCGACATCGCCATCACGGTCGCCCTCGGCGCCTTCCTCATCGCGGGGACCTACGGCGCCGCCCATCACCAGCCCGAGCGCCTCATGCGCCACCCCGACGCGGCCGCGGTCGTCGTGCTCGCGGCCGTCGCGGCAACGCTGTCCCTGCGCCGCCGCCACCCCGTGGCCGTGCTGGGCGCGGTGTGGGCGCTGACGCTCGTCTACTTCCTGATCGGCTACCCGTGGGGGCCGATCTGGATTGGCCTCGTCATCGCCTACTACACCGCGGTCGCACGGGGCCACCGGCTTGCGGGTGCCCTTGCCGCCGCCGGCGGGTTCCTGGTCTTCCCGTGGCTGGATTACCTCCTCGACCGCGGGCCGGCGCCCTCCCTCGGCACGATGTCCGCCCTCGCGGCATGGCTGCTCGTGGTGTTCGGCGTGGGCGAGGGGGTCAGGATCCGGCGTCTCCGGGCCGCCGAGGCGGCGCGGCTGCGGGAGGAGGAGTCGAAGCTCCAGGCGAGCGACGAGCGGCTGCGCATCGCCAGGGAGCTGCACGACGTCCTGGCCCACAACATCTCCCTCATCAACGTCCAGGCGGGCGTGGCCCTGCACGTCAACGGCGAGCTGCCGGAGCAGGCCCGCAACGCGCTTGCGGCCATCAAGGACGCGAGCCGGGAGGCGTTGGGGGAGCTGCGGTCGGCCCTCGACGTGCTGCGCCAGACCGGCGACGCACCGCGGGGGCCGGCGCCGGGGCTCGGCCAGCTCCCCGACCTCGTCGCCGGCGCCCGGGCCGCCGGTCTCGACGTCCGGGTCGAGACGGAGGGGGTTCCGGTTGCCCTGCCCGCACCGCTCGACGTCGCCGCCTACCGCATCGCCCAGGAGGCGTTGACCAACGTGATCCGCCATGCCGGGGCGACCACGGTGTGGATCCGGGTGACCTATGCCCCCGGCGATCTCCGCCTGAGGGTCGAGGACGACGGCCGGGGGCCTGCGGTGGGCGAGCCGGCAGGCGGCGGCAGTGGCATCGGCGGCATGCGCGAGCGCCTGGCTGCGCTCGGCGGCGAGCTGCACACCGGTGCCCGGCCCGGGGGCGGGTTCCAGGTGGCCGCGCGGCTGCCCCTCCCGCTCCGAACGAACGTGGAGGCCGAGCAGTGATCCGCGTGCTGCTCGCCGACGACCAGGCCCTGGTGCGGGGAGGCTTCCGTGCACTGCTGGATGCCGAGGAGGGTGTCGAGGTCGTCGGGGAGGCGGCCGACGGGGCCGAGGCCGTGCGGCTTGCACGGCGGCTTCTGCCCGACGTCGTGCTGATGGACATCCGGATGCCCGGCACCGACGGGCTGACGGCCACCCGGGAGATCACGGCCGACGCCTCGCTGGGCGGCGTCCGGGTCGTGGTCCTCACGACCTTCCAGCTCGACGAGTACGTCTTCGAGGCATTGCGCTTCGGCGCGAGCGGGTTCCTCGTCAAGGACATCGAGCCGGCTGAGCTGGTCCGCGGCGTGCGGGCCGTGGCCGGCGGCGATGCGCTGCTCGCACCAAGCGTCACGCGGCGGCTCATCGAGGAGTTCGTCGCCCGTTCCAAGGAACCCCGGCCCGTGGCCGAGCTCGCATTCCTGACCGACCGGGAGCGGGAGGTGACCGCCCTGGTTGCCGAGGGCCTCTCCAACGCCGAGATCGCCGAGCGCCTCTTCGTCAGCGCCGCCACGGTGAAGACGCACGTGAGCCGCTCGATGACCAAGCTGCAGGCCCGGGACCGTGCGCAGCTGGTGGTGATCGCGTACGAGTCGGGCCTGGTGCGGCCGGGCTGGCTCGCCACGTAGCCAGGCAGCCCCAAACTTAGGAACGGATCGCGCGCCTGCGCGCGCTGGAATCCTATGTTTCTCTTCCAACCGCGGCGGCGGGAGATAAAGGCAGAAGTCCGCAAACTTTCCCGCGTGTGACACGGTTTTCTTGGCGGACTTCCTCGCCGCCCTGCTGCGTGACCCTGGCTGGCTCGCCACCTAGGGCGACTACTTCTCGACCAGGCCCTCCCGGATGGCCCTCAGTGCGGCTTCCACTCGGTTTCGGACCTGGAGCCGCTGAAAGATCTCCTGAAGGTGGGACTTCACCGTGTTCTCACTGAGATGGACCCTGGCGGCGATCTCCTTGTTCGAGAACCCCTCGGCGACGAGCCGGAGGATCTCGAGCTGGCTGTCGCCCAAGAGCGGGCGCTCTCCGGAGAGGGCCTTGTGGGAGCGCATGCGGTCGAGGATTCTCCCGGTCACCGACGGGGCGATGAAGCCCTCACCCCGATGCACCGCGCGGATGGCGTGCTTGAGGGCGAAGCGCTCGATGTCCTTGACGACGAACCCCTTTGCCCCGGCCGAGATGGACTCGTCGACGAGCCCCTCATCCGAGTACGTGGTGACAATGATGACCCGCACGTCCGGATGGGTCTCGGACAGCCGCCGGCACGCCTCCGGCCCGCTGACCCCTGGGAGGCGAGCGTCGAGCAGCACGATGTCGGGGTGGCTGCGCTCCACGAGCTGGGCCAGAGAGTCGGCCGAGCCGCTTTCGCCGACGATCTCAAAGTCGGGATCGCCGCCGAGGATGGCCCGCAGGCCCTCCCGGACCATCTCGTGGTCGTCGACGATCACGAGCCGGATTACCCCCATTCCGCCAGCGCTCCGAGCCGGCGCAGCGGGAGGCTCACCCGCACGGTCAAGCCTCCCTCGTCGCCGTTGGCCACCTCGAAGCTGCCGCCAAGGCCGATGACGGACTCCCGCATGTGGCGGAGACCGAAGTGGATCAGGCTTTCGGGGAACCGGCGCAGGACAAGTTCGGGAGCCCCGACGCCGTCGTCCTGGACCACCAGGTCGACCCGGTCGGTCCCGTAGCGGACGCTCACGAGTACCACCCTTGCCCGGGCGTGCCGGACCACGTTGGCGAGCGCCTCCTTGACGACGGCGCGCAGTACGTCCTGGAGCCGGGATGCGCCAGGTATTGGGCTCCCGGTGACGACGAGATCCGTTTCGAGGCCGGTCGCCTGCGCCGTCTCGTTGAGGAGGGAACGGAGCGAGGAGGTTAGGTCCGTTCCCTGCTGACCAGGTGCCGCCAGCGCGAAGACAACCTCCCTCACCTTGTCGTTGGTGATGCTCGCCAGATGGTGGACGGCCCGGATCTGCTCGGCGAGCCGGGGGTCGAGATCGCCTTCGAGGAGCGCACCGAGGCGGACGCCGATCGTGAAGAGGCTCTGCGCTATGTCGTCGTGCAAGCCGGCTGCGATGCGTTCACGGTCGCGGGCGAGGAGCTGGTCGCGCTCCGCCCCGTCCAGGCGGGCGTGGAGTTGTTGCAGCCCGGCGATCATCTCGCGTTGCCGCTCGTAGAGCTTGGCGTTGTCGATGGCGACGGCCACCTGGTTGGCGAACGTGGACAGCAGGCGCTCGTGGCCGGCGTCGTAGCCTCCAGTCCGGTTCGCAACGCCGACCATGCCGATCACGGTGGCCCCGACGTTGAGTGGGGCGCCGAGAAAGGTGGTGATCGGCGGGTGGCCGTCCGGCCGTCCGACCCGGTGGGGATCGTGGTCGACGTCGTTGGAGATGTACGGCCGCTCCTCGACGAGGGTGACGCCGAAGACGCTGGACCGCACCGGCATCCTCCTGAACTGCTGGTAGAAGGCCAGGTCGAACAGGAACAACCCATCGACGGCGACCAGGTCGAGGTAGTCGGGAGGGTCGCTGAGGAGGCCGATGAAGCCGACTTCGGAGTCCGTCAGGGCCAGGCAGTACGCGAGGGCCCGCTGGTAGATCTTCTCGAGCTCGCGAAGGGATGCGATCTCGACCGAGATCGCGTGGAGCGATTCGAGCTCCTCTCCGGACCGGTCGATGCGCACGAGACTAGATGCTATGCCTGCCGCCTGGGCCAGACCGGCGGGAGGCCACCCGATCGTACGGTGGTGCCTCCGATCGGTGGCTCGGAATTCGCCCATTCGGGGGTTGCGGGTTCACCCGATCCACCCATGACCTGAACCAGAGTCTGGACGAGAGTGGGATCATGTCACCGCCCCGCCCTACGGACATTGCCATGGCTCTCGATCGAGCCTCGGCTCCGCTGGCGATCGTCGATGGCGCCTCCCTTCGGGTCGAGGCCGCCAACGCAGCCTTCGCCGAGCTCGTGGGTGTTTCTTTGTCAAGGGTCGCGGGCATGAGCCTGCTGTCGTTCATGCCAGCCTCGGAGCTGGACGCCGTGACCGGCGTGTTCAAGGGCATGACGTCGGGCTTTGTCTCCCTCTCCCTGTGTCGGGGGACCTGGGGCCGCCCGCCTCACGACGTCGAGGTGGCGTGGTGGATCCAGCCCCTCGCCGAAGCCGCGCCCGGCAGGCTGGCTCTCTATGGCGTGGCCACCAGCGGGGCAGTGCCGCGATTGGTGCCGCTGCCGGGTGAGGAGGCCTTCGTGCCGGGTGACGTCGCCATGACGCACGTCGGGCTGGATCATCACTGGCGGATGGAGGAGATCGCCCTCAACGCCGAGATCCTCCTCGGCTGGCGAAGATCCGAGCTCCTGGGGACCCCCATACAGGCACGCGTCCACCCTGACGACATTCCCACCATGCTGCTCGTCTTGGGCCGCGCCAGCGCGGAGACAGGCGGGGTCGCCGCCCCCCTACGGATCCGAAACGGGGATGGGGGCTTCAAGACCCTGGGCTTCGCGGCAAGCCCGCTTTGCGAGCACAACCCCCCCCGGTTCGTGGTGGCCCTCTGGGTCTTCTCGACAGACGGTCAGGGGCAGATATCCGGCATCGATGCGGCCCGTCTTGGGCGTCAGTTGTGGGCGATCTCCATGGAGGGGCATGCGGCGCGGGCCGAAGAGGGACGGTACTCCTTCATGCATCCCGCCCCGAGGGCGCTCAGTGTCCGCCAGCTCGAGATCACGCGGCGACTCGCGGCCGGCGAGCGGGTCCCGACCATCGCGCGCGGCCTCGGGATCTCGGGCAGCACGGTGCGCAACCACCTCGCGGCCATCTACCGGAAGGTCGGCGTGCACTCCCAGGCGGAGCTGCTGGCGCTGCTGATGCGCAAAGGCCCGCCGACGCGCTGAGCGGTCAGTCCCCGTTCGTAGCGGTCTTGAGTGCCAGCTGCTTCGCGGTCGGCACCCGGACGTTGCGGACCATGCCGACCTTGCGCATCCCACGGATGACCATGCCGGTGATGTCGATCTGCCACCACTCCAGTCCGTGCATCGCGGAGCTCGGGAAGGCGTGGTGATTGTTGTGCCAGCCCTCACCAAAGGACACGAGCGACATCAGCCAGTTGTTGGTGCTCATGTCGCCGGTGTCGTACGGCCGTCTGCCGTAGTAGTGGCAGATCGAGTTGATGCTCCAGGTGACGTGGTGGAGCAGGAAGATCCGCACGAGGCTTCCCCACACCAGCGCCGTGAAGGCGGCGTGGAAGGAATGGGTGATGGCGAAGGCGATGGCCGGAGCGAGCCCGAAGGCCGCGACGGTCCACAGCGGGAACAGGCCGCTGACGACCCGGATCGGTCGGTCCCGCAGGAGGTCCGGAGCGAAGCGGGCGACGCTGGTGGTGTCCTCGACGAAGAACCAACCGATGTGGGCGTGCCACAGGCCGGCCAGGATGCCCTTCAGGCCCTCCCCCTCCGAGAGGTGCGGGGAGTGCGGGTCGCCGGGACGGTCCGTGAACATGTGGTGGCGCCGGTGATCGGCGACCCAGCGGATGACCGAACCCTCGACCGCGAGGGACCCGGCGACGGAGAACGCGACCCGCACCCAGGTGGGGGCGTCGAATCCTCCATGGGTGAGCATCCGGTGGTACCCGACGGTGACGCCGAGGATGGAGATGCTGTACAGGCCGATGAGCAGGCTGAGGTCGAGGGCGGAGATGCCCCCCCAGAGCAGCCGCATCGCTACGAGAAAGCCCACGAACGGCGTGAGGGTGATCACCAGGGTCAGCCGCCGTTGCAGCTTGACGGGCCCCGGCGTCTCGAAGATGTTGGGCGGGAGGGAGGTGGGGGTCTTGGTCTCTGAAGCCACCTCGTCCCGGATCGCCTCTTCCATGGTCTGCGTCGTGGGTGTCATAAGTTTCTCTCGGTTGACTTTCTCGATTGGGACGGCGTCCGGTTAACGCCGTCGTGGTAGTCGGAAACGAGTAGAACAGGTAGGAAGGCCGCCTGGACGGTGGGTGTCGGCGCGGACGCGCCTTGCTCAGGACATCTGCGTCCGGACGTCGTTCACTCCTCTGCCAAGAGGGCTGCACGCGGTTGCTCTCGGACTGTGGGGTCAGGGTCCGGGACCCGGGCATCTGCAGAGCAAAACCGGGTGCGGGTGAATACAGCTCCCGTTCACTCGAAGCCTAGCACACCCCCGAATCTCCGAGCCATGCGTCTCGACGACTGTTCACCGAGCGGTCACACTCCGTTCAGGAGCAGTGAAGGTGAATCGTGGAAAGTACGACGACCCCGATGACCGACGGCGGCCCGTCCACGGCCTGCCGCTGAAGGGAGACCGAGATGGCTACGATCAGCCCCGTTGCACACCCGCGCCGCGTCCCGAAGCCTCCGACGGTGCCGGCGCACACCCAGGTCCAGAAGACCCACGGCGTCCAGAGCAACCAGCACTTCCAGCCCCTCCCGAAGGCGACCGGCGCCTACCCCTACCGGATGCAGCTCGGCGACGTGCTCGTAGCCGACGCAATGTCGGCCATCCAGAATGCCGGCAAGCTCGTGCTGCACGTCGCGGGCGACACCGGCGGGGTCAAGAATCCCCAGCCTCAGCAGACCGTGGCCGACCAGATGGTGCAGGACTTCGTGGCGGGCGGGGACGTGCCCGCGTTCTTCTACCACCTCGGCGACGTCGTGTACTTCTACGGGCAGTCGAGCGAGTACTACCCGCAGTTCTACGAGCCGTACTCGCACTACACCGCCCCGATCATGGGGATCCCGGGCAACCACGACGGCGATCCTCTCGACGCCGCCGTCGAGCCGTCCCTCACCGCCTTCGCCGGCAATTTCTGCGCCGACCACCCCCACCTGACGAAGGGGGCCCAGGAGATCCAGCGCACCGCCATGACGCAGCCGAACGTCTACTGGACGCTGCTGGCCCCGTTCCTCACCATCATCGGCATGTACACCAACGTCCCCGAGGGCGGCAGTGTCGATACCGACCAGGCTGCCTGGCTCGAGGCAGAGCTTGCCGCGGCGCCGGCCGACGGCGCGCTCGTTGTCGCCATGCACCACCCGCCGTACTCCGCCGACGCCCACCACGGCGGCAGCGCCTACATGGGCGGGATCCTCGACACCGCCACGACGGCTTCGGGCCGCACGCCGCACGCCGTCTTCTCCGGCCACGTGCACAACTACCAGCGCTTCACCCGCCGGGTGAACGGGAGGGACGTGCCGTACATCGTGGCGGGAGCCGGCGGGTACTGGCACCTGCACCAGATGGCCGTGGATGCGTCCGGCGGTCGGCTCCAGGTGCCGTGGGCGATCCCTGGTTCGGACGCCTCGCTCGAGCAGTACGAAGACCAGCACCACGGCTACCTCCGGATCACCGCCACGCCGACCACGCTGTCAGGCGAGTACGTCGTGGTGGCCGGGCACCTGAACGTCGGCGCCCCGCCGCAGACCGTCGACACGTTTGCCATCGACCTGGCGAAGGGCTCGGTCGCATCGACGATGCCGGCGAAGGCAGCGACGCCGGCCAAGGCAGCGACGCCGGCCGGCAAGCGTTCTCCGCAAGCCAAGACGAAGGCCAAGGCGAAGGCCAAGGCCAAGGGTGGAGCGTGAGGTACGAGCGGTATGGCAGACCTGGCGGTAGCCTCTTGGTGACTCTCGTGACCCCGGAGGAGCGATGCCTGACGAGGCGATATGGTTCGAAGATGCGGCGTTTCCCACGCTGGGCGACGCCGACCTGGCGACGCTGCGCCGGTTCGGACGGGTGGAATCCGTCGAGCCGGGGAGGGTTCTGCAACGGGAGGGCGACGTCCCCCGAGACTTCCACGCCGTCCTGTCGGGTTCCATCGACGTCGTCGCCCACATCGATGGCGGGGAGCAGCTGGTCCGGCGCCACGAACGCGGGGGCTTCCTCGGCGAGCTGAGCCTCCTCACGGGACAGCGCAGCTACGTCGAGGCCCGGATGGCCGAGGCGGGTGAGTTGATCGTTGTGCCCCAGGAGGCCTTCCGCCGCATGATCGCAACCGAGCCGGAACTGAGCGACACCCTGCTCCGGGCCTTCGTCGGCCGCCGGAAGGCGATGATCTCGATGCCGGTGTCGCCCCTGCGGATCATCGGCTCGACGTTCTCGCCGGAGTCCCTGCGACTCCGGGAGTTCGCGGTCCGCAACCGGCTCGTCCACCAGTGGGTCGATGTCGAGACCTCGCCTGAATGGCCCACCCTCAGGGGCCTGCACGCCATCGACCCTTCCGACCTGCCGGTGGTGCTGGCAGGGGAGGAGGTCGTGCCGCACGCGACGCCGGGCAGCCTCTCGGAGCTGCTCGGGCTCACGATCCAGTCGATCCCCGAGCGGCAGTTCGATCTCGTCGTCGTGGGGGCGGGGCCTGCGGGTCTCGCCGCCTCCGTCTACGGCGCATCCGAGGGCCTTGCCACCCTCATGGTCGAGGCAGTGGCCGTCGGTGGCCAGGCCGGCGCCAGCAGCCGGATCGAGAACTACATGGGATTCCCGACGGGCATCTCCGGCAACGACCTTGCCAGCCGGGCGTATCTGCAGGCGTTGAAGTTCGGGGCCCAGCTCAGCAGCCCGTGCGTCGCCACCGGTCTGACCTCCGACGGCGGGCACATGGCGGTTCGCCTCAGCGACGGGACTGAGGTGGGGGGCCGGGCACTCCTCATCGCCACCGGCGCCCACTACCGCCGGCTGGGCATTCCCGAGCTGGCGCAGTTCGAGGACGCCGGTGTGTACTACGCCGCCACCGAGATCGAAGCGCAGCAGTGCAGCGGCGCCCGCGTCGTCGTGGTGGGGGCGGGCAACTCCGCCGGTCAGGCCGCGATGTTCCTGTCCCGGAGGGCGAGGGAGATCGTCTTGGTGGTCCGGGGCAGCGACCTCGGCAAGAACATGTCCAGCTACCTCACCGACCGCATCGCGGGGGCGCCCAACATCGAGGTCTGCCTGCAGACGGAGGTGACGGGGCTGCACGGCGATCGGGGCCTGGAGGAAGTCACGTTGCGGGGGCCGGACGGCTCGGCGTCGCGCCTTGCGTGCGGGGGACTTTTCTCCTTCATCGGCGCCGATGCGGGGACGGACTGGCTCTCGGCATGCGCCTCGCTCACCGAGGGCGGCTTCATCCGCACCGACCGCTCGCTCGCCGGGCGGGATCTGAGCGGGAACTGGGACGTGCTGGGCCGCGAGCCGCTGCCGTTCGAGACCGCGCACCCGGGCCTGTTCGCCGCCGGCGACGTCCGGTCGGGCTCGGTGAAGCGGGTGGCCGCAGCCGTCGGCGAGGGCTCAGCCGCGATCCGCTCCGTCCACGAGCACCTGTCCTTCGCCCACTGAGGGCCTGCTCCGCATTCTGGGGTGAAATACCGCATCAAGGTGGCATCGCGCGCCCAGAAGACTCCGTGGCCGCGAGGATAGTCCGTGATCGCGCAGATACGCGCGATAGGCGACTAACCTAACCTCCACCAGTAGGGGCACACGCCATTTCATACCTCGTGGGTGGCCGGCACAGGCATATGGACTTTGAGCATTTCACCGCGTAGAGCGCGGTCAGATGCTCAGAGAATGTCCGAGCCCACGGACTGCCACCTCCTCGGCTTGGAGGCGGTGCAGGGCCCGGAAGGTCGGCTCCAGCGGTTCGTACAGGCCGTCGAAGATGGCCCGCTGCCGCAGGTAGAGGGCTGCTGCGTCCCGGTCCGGGGAGCGGGCCTCCTCGATGGGCACCAGGTCGGCCGCCATCTCGACGGTCTCGATCAGGCCGAGCGCCTGCATCCCGAGCAGGGCCGCCCCGAACGCCGAGCCCTCCGTGGCCCCAGTGAAGCGGATTTCGCTGCCAACCACGTCCGTGAAGAGCTGGCGGGTGAAGGCATCCCGGAGGAAACCACCCGTAGCCCGGATCTCACGGATCTCGTTGCCGGCCGCTCGTACCGCCTCCAGCACCAGGGCAAGCTGCTGGCACACTCCCTCGAGTGCGGCCCGGACGAGGTGTGGCCGGCGATGGGCACGGGTCAGGCCGATGTACGCGCCTCGGGCCAGCGCGCTCCAGTGGGGGGCACGCTCGCTGAGCAGGTAGGGCAGCATCAGCAGGCCGTCGGAACCGGCTGGCGCCTGCGCCGCAAGGGCCACCAGGGATGCCTCCTGGCCCCGGGCAATCTCGGGGGTGAGGGTCTGCCGGGCCCACTCGAGCACGACCCCGCCGTTGCTGATGGCACCGCCCACCGCCCACCGCTCGTCGGTGAGCGCGTAGCAGAAGACCCGCCCGAGGGGATCGACGCCGGGGCGCTCGACCACGACCCGCACGGCGCCGCTGGTGCCCAGGGAGCAGGCGGCGACCCCCGGCCGCACCGCCCCGACGCCGAGGTTGGCCAGGGGGCCGTCCCCCGCGCCGACCACGATGGGCACCCCCTCCAACCCGAGATGCGCACCGACTTCCGGCCGGAACGCCAGGATCTCCGTGGTGGCCACGATCGAGGGGAGCTGGTCCGCCCGGACGCCGGCCAGCTCGAGGGCCGGAGGCCACCACGCCAGGGAGGCGAGATCCATGAGACCCATCGCCGAGGCGATCGAGCGGTCCACGACATTCTCGCCGGTCAGGTGCGCCATGACGAATTCCTTGATGCCCACCCATCGAACGGCGGACGAGAAGACGTCCGGCTCCTCCTCCCGGAACCAGATGAGCTTGGTCAGCGGCGACATCGGGTGCACCGGCGTTCCCGTCCGGTGGTGGACCTCGGCCCCGATGGTGAGGGCGCGCAGCCGCTCGGCCTGGTCGGTGGCCCGGATGTCCGCCCACGTGATCGAAGGGGTGAGGGCGACGCCCTGGCCGTCGAGGGCGATGAGGCTGTGCATCGCCGAACTGAAGGAGACCCCGGTGATGGTCGTCCCGGCGTCCCGGGCCGTGGCCACGACCTTTCCCAGCGCGGTGAGCACCGCGTCCAGGACGGTCGCCGGGTCCTGGACGGCGTACCCGGGCTGCGGCTCGGCGAGCGGGTAGCCCGCCTCCGCCTCGCACCTGCGCCGCCCCGAGGTGTCGTAGGCCACGACCTTGGTGCTGGTGGTGCCGATGTCGATGCCGACGACGACCTGCCCGGCCCCCGTCATACGACCGTGCTGAGCAGGAGGATGAGCACCAGGCCCACCACGGAGATGATGGTCTCCATCACCGACCACGATTCGATCGTCTGCCGGACGGACATGCCGAAGAACTCTTTCACGAGCCAGAAGCCGGCGTCGTTGACGTGGGAGAAGAACAGCGACCCGGCGCCGATCGCCAGAGCCACCAGCGGCCGGTTGACCCCGACGGTGCTGACGACCAGCGGCGCAACGATGCCGGCGGCGGTGACGGTCGCCACGGTGGCCGAGCCGGTCGAGACCCGGATGAGCACTGCCACCAGCCATGCCACGACCAGCACGGGCAGGCCGGTGTGGGTCGCCGCCTTGGCGATGGCGCCCCCAATGCCGGCGTCGATCAGCACCTGCTTGAAGCCGCCACCGGCGCCGATGATGAGGAGGATGCCGGCGGCCGGCGCCAGGGAGGCTCCGACCAGCTCGTTCACCTTCCGGGTGCCGATCCCCCGGGCGAGCCCGAAGGTCCACATCGCCACGACCACGGCGATGAGGAGGGCGACGACGGGGTCGCCGATGAAGTCCGCCGCGGTGACGGCCGTGCTGCCCGCGGCGGCCGTGACGTCGACGACGGTCCGGGCCAGCATCAGAGCGACGGGCAGCAGGATCGTGAAGAGCGTGACGCCGAAGGTCGGCGGGTTCTGCGGTTCCGTGTCCTTGGCGAGCTGGGCCAGCAGCTCGGGGGAGGGGGCGGGGTGGACGCGCCGCGCCACCCACGTGCCGTAGAGCGGCCCGGCGATGATGACCGTCGGGATGGCGATGAGGATGCCGTAGATCATCGTGGTGCCGAGGTCGGCGTTGATGGCGTGGATCGCCACCAGCGGACCCGGGTGCGGCGGCACCAGGCCGTGGAGGACCGAGAGTCCTGCGAGGGCGGGGATGCCGACCAGCAGGTAGGTGGAGGACCGCTGCAGGGTCCCCACCGGTGCTCCGCCCCCACCCTGGTCGGCCACTGCCGCATCGAGGCGGCGCGCCATCGTGAAGATGATGGGCAGCAGCAGCACGAGCCCGATCTCGAAGAACAGGGGAATGCCGACGACCATGGCGATGAGCGCCATCGCCCACGGGACCCGCCGGATGCCCGAGTGGCGCAGCACCGTCTGGGCGATCATGTCCGCGCCGCCGGAGTCGGCCAGCAGCTTGCCCAGCATGGTGCCGAGGGCCACGATGACCCCGACGTAGCCGAGCGTTCCCCCGACCCCCGCCTCGAACGAGAGGACGGTCTTCGTGCCGCCATGGCCCGCAAGGAGGCCGACGAGGACCGACCCGATGGTGAGGGCGAGGAAGGCGTGCAGCCGTGCAGCGGTGATGAGCACGACGATGACGAGGATGCCGGCGGCGGCATTGAGGAGCAGTCGTACGTCGTGAGCCGTCATCCCCTGAGGCGGAAGTCTACGGGCACACGCCCCCCGCATTCCCGAATTCCTCAGGCTCGCAAGGAAGACACGGGGGGGTATTGGGTTCTTTGCGTGCCACGTTGCGATTTCCGTAACACGATGCGCAAAGAACGGGGGTCCGGCGCGGGGAGCCCCCGAAACATACTCTGGAGTACGTAAACCAGGGCTCAGCGAGGGCCCGATTAGAGACATTTAATTCCCCCAAGATGTATGCCGCAAACGCCCTCGACAAAGATTTTGGTGGTCGGGCCAGTCATACTTTCCGGTGCGGAAACCACCGGTGCGCGCCGGATCGTGCCAAAGGGGGACTGGATGACTGACCGTGTGAGCCAAGCAGCCCTTCGCTCCTTCCGAGCCCGCCACTTCGGGAGGTGCGGATGAGCCAGGTCGAGGTCTCGGAGCAGGTCTCACCCAACGGCGACGCCGACCCGGAGCCGCTCCAGCCGCCGCAGACACCGGGAATCGCAGACGCCTTCCTCGTGGAGCTGCTGGCCACGGTCAATGCTGCCCGCTCCGGCAACCCCGCCGTGCTGATGTCCACCAACCACGAGGGCGTCGCGGGCGCCGTTGCCGCCGCCCTCAACGAGCTGGTCGAGCTCAATTCCGGACTCACCGGGGAGCTGCAGCGGGTGGCGCGCGTCGTCGGCCGGGACGGCCGGATGACGGAGCGGGTCCGCATCGGCGCCGTCGGAGGCGCCTGGACGGTGGCCGTGGACGCCGTCAACTCCCTCGTCGACGACCTGGTGCGGCCCACCAACGAGGTGGCCCGGGTCATCTCGGCGGTGGCCGAGGGCGACCTCAGCCAGAAGATGGCCCTCACCATCGAGGGACGGCCGGTCAAAGGCGAGTTCCAGCGCATCGGCAGGGTCGTGAACTCCATGGTCGACCAGCTCTCCTCGTTCTCATCGGAGGTCAGCCGGGTGGCGCGCGAGGTCGGCACCGAGGGCAAGCTCGGCGGGCAGGCCCGGGTGGAGGGCGTCTCGGGCACCTGGAAGGACCTGACGCACAGCGTCAACCTCATGGCCTCCAACCTGACCGACCAGGTCCGCAACATCGCCCTGGTGACCACCGCCGTCGCCAACGGCGACCTCTCGAAGAAGATCACCGTCGACGCCCTCGGAGAGGTGGCGGAGCTGAAGGAAACCGTCAACACGATGGTCGACCAGCTCGGCTCCTTTGCCGACGAGGTCACCCGGGTCGCCCGTGAGGTCGGCACCGACGGGCGCCTCGGGGGCCAGGCCAAGGTCGGGGGCGTCTCCGGCACGTGGAAGGACCTGACCGACAGCGTCAACTTCATGGCCTCCAACCTGACCGACCAGGTCCGCAACATCGCCCAGATGGCCACGGCCGTCGCCCGCGGCGACCTGTCGCAGAAGATCACCGTCGAGGCCAAGGGCGAGGTGGCAGCGCTCGCGGAGACCATCAACTCGATGACGGACACGCTGCGGGCCTTCGCCAACGAAGTGACCCGTGTCGCCCGGGAGGTCGGCACCGAGGGGGCCCTCGGCGGCCAGGCGGAGGTGGAGGGCGTCTCGGGCACGTGGAAGGACCTCACGGATTCCGTGAACTTCATGGCCTCGAACCTCACCAGCCAGGTCCGCAACATCGCACAGGTCACGACCGCGGTCGCCCGCGGCGACCTGTCGCAGAAGATCACGGTCGAGGCCAAGGGCGAGGTCGCCGCCCTCGCGGAGACCATCAACTCGATGACGGACACGCTGCGGGCATTTGCCGACGAGGTAACCCGTGTCGCCCGCGAGGTGGGCACCGAAGGGCGGCTGGGCGGTCAGGCGAGGGTCGAGGGCGTGTCGGGCACCTGGAAGGACCTGACCGACAACGTCAACCAGCTCGCCGGCAACCTCACCAGCCAGGTCCGCAACATCGCCCAGGTCACCACGGCGGTCGCCCAGGGCGACCTGTCGCAGAAGATCACCGTCGACGTCCGCGGCGAGATCCTGGAGCTGAAGGACACGATCAACACCATGGTCGACCAGCTCGGCTCCTTCGCCGACGAGGTCACCCGTGTCGCCCGCGAGGTGGGCACCGAGGGCAAGCTCGGGGGCCAGGCCCACGTGAAGGGCGTGTCCGGCACCTGGAAGGACCTGACGGACAACGTCAACCAGCTCGCCGGCAACCTGACCGGCCAGGTCCGCAACATCGCCCAGGTCACCACCGCGGTCGCCCGGGGCGACCTCTCCCAGGAGATCACCGTCGAGGCCCAGGGCGAGGTGGCGGAGCTGAAGGACACGATCAACACGATGGTGGACCAGCTCCGCGGCTTCGCCGACGAGGTCACCCGCGTCGCCCGCGAGGTGGGCACCGAGGGCAAGCTCGGGGGCCAGGCCAAGGTCCCCGGGGTGGCAGGGACGTGGAAGGACCTCACGGACAGCGTGAACTTCATGGCCTCGAACCTGACCGACCAGGTCCGGGACATCGCCCGGGTCACCACCGCCGTCGCGACCGGCGACCTCTCCCAGAAGATCATGGTCGAGGTCCGGGGCGAGATCCTGGAGCTGAAGCGGACGGTCAACACGATGGTCGACCAGCTCTCCGCGTTCGCCGACGAGGTCACCCGTGTCGCCCGCGAGGTGGGCACCGAGGGCAAGCTCGGGGGCCAGGCCAAGGTCCCGGGTGTCTCGGGTACCTGGAAGGACCTCACCGACAACGTCAACCAGCTCGCCGGCAACCTCACCGGCCAGGTCCGCAACATCGCCCAGGTGACCACGGCCGTGGCCCGGGGCGACCTCTCCCAGAAGATCACCGTCGACGTCCGCGGCGAGATCCTGGAGCTGAAGAACACGATCAACACCATGGTCGACCAGCTGGGCTCCTTCGCCGACGAGGTCACCCGTGTCGCCCGCGAGGTCGGCACCGAGGGCAAGCTCGGCGGGCAGGCGGTCGTGCCCGGCGTCTCGGGTACCTGGAAGGACCTCACCGACAACGTCAACCAGCTCGCCGGCAACCTCACCGGCCAGGTCCGCAACATCGCCCAGGTGACCACCGCGGTCGCCCGCGGCGACCTCTCCCAGAAGATCACCGTCGAGGTGCGTGGCGAGATCCTGGAGCTGAAGAACACGATCAACACCATGGTCGACCAGCTCCGGGCGTTCGCCGACGAGGTCACCAGGGTGGCGCGCGAGGTCGGCATCGAGGGCCGCCTCGGCGGGCAGGCAGAGGTGCCGGAGGTCTCGGGCACGTGGAAGGCCCTCACCGACAACGTCAACCAGCTCGCCGGCAACCTCACCGGCCAGGTCCGCAACATCGCCCAGGTGACCACCGCCGTCGCCCGTGGCGACCTCTCCCAGAAGATCACCGTCGAGGCCCGGGGCGAGGTGGCCCAGCTGAAGGACACGATCAACACCATGGTCGACCAGCTGTCGGCGTTCTCGGGCGAGGTCACCCGTGTCGCCCGCGAGGTGGGCATCGAGGGCAAGCTCGGCGGGCAGGCGATGGTACCGGGTGTGTCGGGCACGTGGAAGGACCTCACCGACAACGTGAACCAGCTCGCCGGCAACCTCACGAGCCAGGTCCGCAACATCGCCCAGGTGACGACCGCCGTCGCCAAGGGCGACCTCACCCGCAAGATCACCGTCGAGGTCCAGGGCGAGCTGCTCGAGCTCAAGAACACCATCAACACGATGGTGGACCAGCTCTCGGCCTTCGCCGACGAGGTCACCCGTGTGGCCCGCGAGGTCGGCACCGAGGGCAAGCTCGGCGGGCAGGCCGAGGTGAAGGGTGTCTCGGGCACCTGGCGGGCCCTCACCGACTCGGTGAACTGGATGGCGGACAACCTGACCGACCAGGTCCGCAACATCGCCCAGGTGACCACCGCCGTCGCCCAGGGCGACCTCTCCCAGAAGATCACCGTCGACGCCCGGGGCGAGATCCTCCAGCTCAAGAACACGATCAACAAGATGGTCGACCAGCTCTCGGCCTTCGCCCGGGAGGTCACCCGCGTCGCCCGGGAGGTCGGCACCGAAGGCCGCCTCGGCGGCCAGGCCGAGGTCGAGGGCGTCTCGGGGACCTGGAAGCGGCTGACGGAGAACGTCAACCAGCTCGCGGGCAACCTCACGACCCAGGTGCGTGCCATCGCCGACGTGGCGACGGCGGTCACCCGCGGCAAGCTCGACCGGACCATCACCGTCGACGCCCCCGGCGAGGTCGGCGAGCTCAAGGACAACATCAACCAGATGATCGCCAACCTGCGCGAGACGACCATCGCCAACCAGCAGCAGGACTGGCTGAAGTCGAACCTCGCCCGCATCGGCGCGGCCCTGCAGGGGCAGCGGGACCTCGCCGCGGTGTCCCGGCTGATCATGTCCGAGCTGACCCCCCTGGTCGACGCGCAGCTGGGCGCCTTCTTCATGGCCGAGGCAAGCGACGGGCTCAACCCCGCCTTCCGGCTGCTCGCCGGCTACGGCGTGAAGCCTCGCCGGAGCACCCCCTACCAGCTCGGCGAGGGCCTGGTGGGGCAGGCCGCGCTGGAGAAGAAGATCATCGTGCTGTCCGAGGTGCCGAAGGGGTACCTGAAGGTCTCCTCGGCACTCGGGTCGGCGTCCCCCAGCCACGTCGTCGTCCTCCCGGTGCTCTTCGAGGGCCGGGTGCTCGCCGTGATCGAGCTCGCCTCGTTCCGCCCCTTCTCCGACGTCCACCAGGCCTTCCTCGCCCAGATCGTCGAGACCGTCGGCGTGGTCCTCAACACGATCATCGCCACGACCCAGACCGAGGTCCTGCTCGAGCAGTCCCAGAGCCTGGCGAAGGAGCTCCAGAGCCGCTCGGCGGAGTTGCAGGCCCAGCAGCGCGAGCTGCAGAACACCAACGCCGAGCTCGAGGAGAAGGCGGTGCAGCTCGCCCGTCAGAACAGCGCCATCGAGGTCAAGAACGCCGAGATCGAGCTCGCCCGCCGGGAGCTGGAGGACCGAGCCGAGCAGCTGGCCCTTTCCTCGAAGTACAAGTCCGAGTTCCTCGCCAACATGTCGCACGAGCTCCGGACGCCCCTCAACAGCCTCCTCATCCTCGCCAAGCTGCTGGCCGAGAATCCCGAGGGCACCCTCACGGCCCGCCAGGTCGAGTTCGCCTCCAGCATCCGCGACGCCGGCTACGACCTGCTGGCGCTGATCAGCGACATCCTGGACCTCTCCAAGGTCGAGGCCGGGAAGATGGACATCGCCATCCGCCCGGTCCGCCTGAGCGCCCTGTGCCGGGACCTGGAGCAGACCTTCCTGCCGATCGCCAACCAGCAGGAGCTGAACTTCTCCGTGCTCGTCGACAGGTGGCTGCCCGATACGATCCCCACCGACGAACACCGGGTCCAGCAGATCCTGAAGAACCTGCTCTCCAACGCCTTCAAGTTCACGGACAAGGGTTCGGTGTCCCTGCGGGTGTCGGCAGAACAGGAGGGCTCGGTGTGCGCCTTCTCGGTCACCGACACCGGCATCGGGATCGAGTCCGGGAAGCTGGCGATGATCTTCGAGGCGTTCCAGCAGGCCGAGGGCACGACGAACCGGCGCTTCGGTGGGACCGGCCTCGGTCTGTCGATCAGCCGGGAGATCGCTGCCCTCCTCGGCGGCCGGATCACCGTGGAGAGCGTGCCCGGCACGGGAAGCACCTTCACGCTGCTGCTGCCCATCGGCCCCCTGGGGACCAAGGTGGAGCTGCCGGGGGATGTCCGCGAGCCCGCCGCCGCCGAACCCGCGTTCACCGGCGACGCCCCGGCAGACCAGTACGTCTTCGGCCAGGAGGGTGAGTCCTCGCTGGTGGCGGGGCGGCGGGTGCTGATCGTCGACGACGACGTCCGCAACGTCTACGCACTCACGAGTGCCCTGGAGGACCGGGGCATCGAGGTGGTCTGCGCGACGAGCGGCCAGGAGGGCATCGATCTGCTCAAGAGCAATCCTGCGATCGACCTGGTCCTGATGGATATCATGATGCCGGAGATGGACGGCCACGAGGCGACGCGGGCCATCCGCGGGATCGAGGCGTTCCGGCAACTGCCCATCATCGCCCTCACCGCCAAGGCCATGCCGGGGGACCGCGAGAACAGCCTTGCCGCGGGGGCCTCGGACTACATCACCAAGCCGGTGGACCTCGACAAGCTCCTCAACCTGATGCGGGTCTGGCTGTACCGGTGACGCCCGAACCGATTCCGGCGGAGACGCCGGCCGATGTTCGGCCGCGGGTGCTGCTCGTCGACGATCGCCCGGACAACCTGCTGGCCCTGGAGGCGGTCCTCGAGCCGCTGGGCCTCGACCTGACGACCGCCGCCTCCGGCGAGGAGGCCCTGCGGCAGCTGCTGGGCCAGGAGTTCTCGCTCATCGTGCTGGACGTGCAGATGCCGGGCCTGGACGGGTTCGGGACCGCCCGCCTGATCAAGCTCCGGGAGAAGACGCGCCACATCCCGATCATCTTCCTCACGGCGATCAGCGGAGCCGAAGAACACCATCTCGAGGGCTACGCGAGCGGGGCGATCGATTACGTCTACAAGCCGTTCGAGCCCGCCATCCTCCGGGCCAAGGTCGCCGCCCTGGTCGAGTTGATGGGGGTCAAGCAGCGCCTGGAGCAGGAGGTGGCGGAGCGCACCGCCTCGGAGCAGCGGCTTGCCGAGAGCGAAGAGCGGTACCGGACCCTCGTCGAGCACGCCCCCGAAGCGATCGTCGTGCTGGATCTCGAGACCGGCCGTTTCGTGGAGGCCAATCCCCAGGCGGAGCGCCTCTTCGGGATGCCGCGGGCGCAACTCTGCGAGATCGGTCCCGCCGAGGTGAGCGCCCCGATGCAGCCGGGCGAAGCCCGACCGGGCTGGATCGAGCGAGCGGCGAGCGGCGTGCACGATTCCTTCGAATGGATGCTGCAGAGCGCCGCAGGCACGCCGGTGCTGTGCGAGGTCCGGCTCCTGGAATTGCCTGCCTCCGACCGCAGGCTGGCCCGTGGAAGCCTGATCGACATCACGGAGCGCCGCCGGGTCGAGCATGCAGCCGCGGCGATCGCGGAACGTGAGCGCGCCCTCCGCCAGACCCAGCAGATTGCCGAGACCCTCCAGCGCAGCCTGCTGCCGGAACGGCTCCCGGAGATCCCGGGCATGGGCATTGCGGTCAGGTACCTACCGGGCAGTGACGGGCTCGAGGTCGGCGGGGACTGGTACGACGTGGTCCCCATCCCGTCGGGCGCCATCGGCCTGGTCATCGGGGACGTGGTGGGCCGCGGGTTGCGGGCCGCCGCCACCATGGGCCAGCTCCGCACGGCGCTCCGGGCCTATGCGCTGGAGGACTCCTCGCCGGGGCGCGTCATCGACCGCCTCGGCGGTCTGGCGAAGGTCCTGCCCGAGGCCGAGATGACCACGCTCGTCTATGCGGTCTACGAGCCGGAGGCGGGGATGCTCAGCTACATGTGCGCCGGCCACCCCCCGCCCCTGCTCGTCCACCCGGGGGGGACGACCTCCTACCTCGAGGAGGGAAGGGTGACGCCGCTCGGGGTGCCGACGTTCGGTGCACCCGAGGGAGTCGTGGTGCTGGAGCCTGGCTCGGTGCTGATCCTCTACACCGACGGCCTCATCGAACGGCCGGGGAAGACGCTCGACGAGGGGATGCAGGCGCTCGCCAGCGTGGTCGAGGGCGTGCCGGGTGCCGATCCGGAAGCCATCTGCGAAGCGATCACGGACGGGATGATCGGCGACGCCGCGCCGCGCGACGACGTGGCCCTGCTGGTCATCTCCTGCGTGCGGGCGTTGTCGAAGGAGTTCCGCCTGACGATGTCCGCCGACCCCCAGCGCCTCGGCCTGCTGCGGCAGGCGCTGTCCCGGTGGTTGACCCATGTCGGGGCGACGGGCGAGGAGCGGCGGGACATCGTCCTTGCCGTCTCGGAGGCCGCGACGAATTCGATGGTCCACGCGTTCGGGTTCGACGAAGGCACGGTCGGCGTCGAGGCCGAGTCTGACGGCCACGGGGTGACCGTGAGGGTGCGGGACAACGGCTACTGGCGTTCCCGGGAGACGTCCGGGGGAGGGCGGGGGCTGCTGCTCATGCAGGCCCTCGTCGAGGACTGCGAAGTGGTGGCAGGGCCGCAGGGTACGGAGGTGCGCCTGTACCGCCGCCTCGGTCGCCCCATGCAACCGTCGATCCCGAAGGCCGTGCGCGTGTCGCCTGAGATGCTGGTCCGTGGTGGCGGCAACGACGATCCCAACGATGAGGACCTCATCGCTGTGGTCCATCTCGTCGAGGATATCGACGTCTCGAACGCCGACCGGGTCGGTGTCACATTGGCAAGCTCGGTGCGCAACGAGCAGTGGGGCCTGGTCGTGAACCTGTCGCAGGTGAGCTACCTCGACAGCAGCGGCATCCGCCTGCTCTTCGACCTCAAGCGACGCCTGGAGCGGCGGCGCCAGGAGCTGTGGGCCGTCGCTCCGGGGGGGTCGCCGGTGTACCGCGTCCTGGAGCTGACCCAGGTCGGCGGCATCGTTCCCCTCGCCGCCACGGTCGACGACGCCGTCGCCGCGATCCGCCGGGAGATGAGCCGGACCGAACGGCCGGGCACGTGGCCGGGAGACGGGGCGGGGCCGCTGGCAGCCACCCACGAGGATGCCGAGGCGCCGGTCCCCGGGTGACAGATCCTTGGTAGCGTAAACGGAAGCATCGGGGGGGAGGGCAGTTGTCGAAGGCACGCGCGCTCAGAAGTTGTCTGTTTATCTGCGGCGCCCTCCTGCCCCTGGTGGTGCGCACCGCCGGTGTCGGGGCCGCCGGCCCCGGCACGATCACGGAGTTCAACGTCCCCACGTTCGGCAGCGACCCGCTGGGCATCGCCCCCGGGCCGGGCAACACGCTCTGGGTGGCGGACTCCAACGACTTCGACGTCCACAAGGTCGAGCGATTCTCGACCGACGGGGCGATGACCGGTGCGTTCAACGTTGCGGGAGGGGCGAGCGTCAGTTGCCCGCAGGGTTGCGTCGACCCGGCCGGCATCCTGCTCGGCCCCGACGGCAACATGTGGTTCACGGAGCTGACCCAGTCCTCGAACGCCATCGGCAAGCTCGATCCGGCCGGGCCGCAGGGTCCCCCGGCGACCGCGGTGACCTCCTATCCCGTGCCCACGCCCAACGTCAATCCCTGGGCCATGACGCTGGGCAGCGACGGCAACCTGTGGTTCACCGAGAACGTGGTCGGCGGCAACATCGGCCGGGTCACCCCCACGGGCACGATCACGGAGTTCTCCACCCACAGCTCGGGCGCGATCCCCTTCGGCATCACGTCCGGGCCCGACGGCAACCTCTGGTTCACCGAGCAGTCCAGCGGCCAGGGAAAGGTCGGCGTGATGACGACGGCCGGGACGATGGTCGCCGAGATCCCTGTGGGCGGGAACATCCCGGATCTCTCCGGCATCACGGTGGGCTCCGACTACAACCTCTGGTTCGCCGAGCAGACGGCCGGCAGCATCGGACGGATCGACGGGTCGACCCGGGCCTACCTCGGAGCCGTGCCGGATGCCGGTGCAGGCCCGCAATCGATCGCCGCGGGCAGGGATGGCCTGCTGTACTTCACGGAGGCCGGCTCGAGCAGTATCGGCCGGTTCGATCCGCGCACGCCCCCGGCCAGTGTGACCACCCACTTCCCCACGCCCACCAGAGGTGCCATCGACCCCAACGGGCCGCCCACCGGCATCACGACGGGGCCGGACGGCAACATCTGGTTCACCGAGGGCTCGGGCAAGGAGGGGAGCAACCCGTCACCGATTCACAACATAGGCCGGCTCACCCTGGAGGTGCAGGCCCGGGCTGCGGTGTCGCTCAGCGCGACCTCGCTCGACTTCGGGGCCGCAGGCTCGTCGTCCCTGACGGTGGCCAACAGCGGCAACGGGTCCCTCAGCATGTCGACCGCGGTGATCACCGGGCCCGACATGGGCGACTTTGCCAAGAGCGGGGACACGTGCAGCGGCTCGACCGTCAACCCCGGCGCCACCTGCACGGTGTCGGTGACCTTCTCGCCGGGCGCGGCGGGGGCCAGGGCGGCCACCCTGATCCTCACGGACTCTGCAGCGGACAGCCCCCAGCGGGTGCCGCTGAGCGGGATGGGGACGACGACACCGCCGGCGCCGGGCCCGACCCCGAGCCCGATTGTGGGACCAACGCCCGGTGGGACCAC
>JAOPZY010000146.1 GCA_025963875.1 Actinomycetota bacterium | reverse complement strand
TCTCTAGCATAGGAGCGGTTCTGCTATAATCCTGACGCTCCGCCCAAGGAGCGAGTGTCAGGCCATCCGGCGAGGCGGGTGGGGAGGTCCCCCACCGGCGTGTTTTCGGCGAAACGCAGCTCGGTCAACAAAGGGATCAGCAAAGGGCAGCACAAGGAAGCACGGACAGTCCGGCTAATCCCCCCCCAAGTCGGGAGCTCGGGCTTCCAAGCCTCCCCCGCCCGTCTCGCCGGATGGACCACCTTTCTGAAGACTCGCTGGCACGCTGCCGCGGATCTGGCGAAGACGTGCTTTAGACTCCGAACTGTGAGCCAGTGCTGAGCTATTTCCAGGCAATCGTCCTCGGCCTCCTCCAGGGAGTGACCGAGCTCTTTCCCGTGTCCAGCCTCGGCCACACCGTGCTGCTGCCGGCGCTGCTCGGCTGGAACAACCTCGTCAGGGCGCAGTCCGCCTCCGAGTCCTTCTACCTGGCCTTCGTGGTGGCCCTCCACGTGGCAACCGCGATCGCCCTGTTCATCTTTTTCCGCAAGGACTGGGTGCGCATCATCCGTGGCTTCTTCCGCAGCCTGGTGCGGCGCAGGATCGAGACCCCCGACGAACGCCTGGCATGGCTGCTCGGCATCGCGACGATCCCGGCAGGCATCACGGGTCTCGCCCTCGAGCACGCGCTGCGGACCCAGTTCGCCAAGCCGCTGGCCGCCTCGATCTTCCTCACCGTCAACGGTCTGATCCTCCTCGCCGGCGAGCAGGTCCGCCGCCGCGCCGGCGTACGGAAGCTGGCAACGGTCCCCGCCGGGCCATCGGCGTCCGGCCCCGAGCCCGGGCGCCAGCTCGACACGTTGGAGTACAAGGAATCCCTCGTCATCGGCGTGGCCCAGGTTGCCGCGCTGTTCGCTGGCATCAGCCGGTCCGGCGTCACGATGGTGGCCGGGCTCGTCCGGGGTCTCAACCACGAGGACGCTGCCCGCTTCTCCTTCCTGCTCGCCACCCCGCTGATCTTCGCCGCCGGCCTCTACAAGGTTCCCGACCTGCTCGGCCCTCTTGGCAACGGCGTGCGGTCCCAGGCCCTGGTGGGGGCGGTGTTCTCCGGCGTCGCCGCCTACCTCTCGACGAAATTCCTCATCAAGTTCTTCGAGACCCGCAGCCTGCTGCCGTTCGGCATCTACTGCCTCGTCGCCGGGGGCCTCTGCATCTTGCGTTTCGCCTGAATTCGCCGTTTGTTCCGCCGGGCCGCGGGTAGGCTCGGGCCAAATGTTCGCCCGCTGGCCGTTGCTCCGCCAGATTGCCGGAACCGACCGGCTCGGCCTTGGCGCGGCCGCCGTCTCGGAGCACACCGAGCACCTCCGTCCCCGCACCGAGACCGCAGACAAGGTCGCGGCATCGGTCTGCCCGTACTGCGCCGTCGGCTGCGGCCAGCTCGTCTACGCGCAGGGCGGGAAGGTCACCCAGATCGAGGGCGATCCCGACAGTCCGATCTCACGCGGCAGGTTGTGCCCCAAGGGGTCCGCCAGCAAGGAGCTGGTGAACCAGGAGGGCCGGCTGACCAGGGTGAGGTACCGCCGCCCCCACGGCACGCGGTGGGAGGAGCTGGACCTCGACGTGGCGATGGACATGATCGCGGACCGGGTGATCGCGGCCCGCGACGCCGGATGGGAGGAGACCGACGCCGAGGGCCGCCGGCTCCGCCGCACCCTCGGGATCGCCAGCCTCGGGGGCGCCACGCTCGACATCGAAGAGAACTATCTGATGAAGAAGCTGTACAGCGCCCTCGGGGCCGTGCAGATCGAGAACCAGGCCCGCATTTGACACTCCTCCACGGTCCCCGGTCTGGGGACCTCGTTCGGGAGGGGCGGCGCGACGACGTTCCAGCAGGACCTCGCCAACGCCGACTGCATCGTCGTCCAGGGCTCCAACATGGCGGAGTGCCACCCGGTGGGCTTCCAGTGGGTGATGGAGGCGAAGCGGAAGGGGGCCACGATCATCCACGTGGATCCCCGCTTCACCCGCACGAGCGCCGTGGCCGACATCCACGTCCCCATCCGGGCGGGCTCCGACATCGCCTTCCTGGGCGGCATCGTCAACTACATCCTCACCAACGGTAGGGAGTTCCGGGAGTACGTGACGGCCTATACGAATGCCTCCTGCATCGTGAGCGACGACTTCGCCGACACCGAGGACCTGGACGGCCTCTTCTCGGGGTGGGACCCGGAGGCGAGGAACTACGACCAGTCTTCGTGGACGTACAAGGGGACGGAGGGTGACAACTCCAACGGCGAGCGCGGTCGCACCGGCACCGCGATCGGCGACGAGTACGGCGACGGGGGGCCGTCCGTCGAGCGGGCACCGTTCCGTGACCCGACGCTCGAGGACCCCCGCTGCGTCTACCAGATCCTCAAGCGCCATTTCCGGCGCTATACCCCGGAGGTCGTGGAAGCGGTCTGCGGGATCCCTCCGAGCAGGTTCCGGGCAGTGGCGGAGGCCCTGTGCACCAACTCGGGCCGCGAGCGCACCTCCGCCTTCTGCTACGCGGTGGGCTGGACGCAGCACTCGGTCGGGGTCCAGTACATCCGGACGGCGGCGATCATCCAGCTCCTGCTCGGCAACATCGGCAGGCCGGGCGGGGGGATCCTCGCCCTGCGGGGCCACGCCAGCATCCAGGGGTCGACCGACGTCCCCACCCTCTACAACCTGCTGCCGGGCTACCTCCCGATGGCCCACGTCGCGGTCCACACCACGCTCCAGGACTACATCGAGCAGGCCAGCTCCCCTGCGGGGTTCTGGGGGCACGCGGACGCCTACATCACCAGCCTCCTCAAGGCCTGGTGGGGCGACGCGGCGACCGCCGAGAATGGCTTCGCCTTCGACTACCTGCCGAGGATCTCAGGGGACCATTCCGCCTACCAGACCACGCTGGCGATGCTGGAGGGAAAGGTGAAGGGCTACTTCGTCCTCGGGGAGAACCCCGCCGTCGGCAATGCGAACTCGGGACTGCACCGCAGGGCGCTGGCGAAGCTCGACTGGCTCGTCGTGCGGGACCTGGCCGAGGTCGAGACCGCCTCGTTCTGGTACGACGCACCCGAGATCGCCACCGGGCAGCTCTCAACCGCGGACATCGGCACCGAGGTTTTCCTCATGCCCGCCGCCGCCCACACCGAGAAGGACGGCACGCTGACGAACACCCAGCGCCTCCTGCAGTTCCACCACCAGGCGGTCGAGCCTCCGGGCGACGCCCGCTCGGACCTCTGGTTCTACT
>JAOPZY010000147.1 GCA_025963875.1 Actinomycetota bacterium | reverse complement strand
GCAGCGATGGAACCGGCCGCGATGAGCGCCCGGATGGGGGTGGTGATGCGCATGCATGCTTCCTCTCTGTGCAGTCCGGCTGACTCCTGGGAGTCCCGTGACTTTGCGTCCCCGCCTCGCGACAGGTTTGCCCGAATGGTATTTACTCCCTGTTTATCGGAATCTGCCGGGCGAACTTTAGACTCCTATGCACCAACCTCGCCTACTTCATTCTCCGTCAGGTCCTCTCGGCCCATGGACGCACAACACCCCTCCCGGCAGGTGGCGGAAGGGGTGTTTGGGTGTGCGTCGAGCGGGCGGTGCGGCGTGGGGAAGGCGGACCAGGAAGGGTCAGGCGGCAGCGTTGCGGAGGAAGTTCTCGAGGACACCCGACTCCAGTTCCCTGTGGAACTCGAGCAGGTCGTCGTAGGTGATTGCGGGGGTGGAGGGGCGGCTGACGACATGGGCCCGGGTGGGGTGGGCGTCGCGGGCTGCGGCCACCTTGGCGGTGCGCTCCACCGGCGCCTCGGCCTTCTCGGCGAGGATCTCGGGGGAGACGCCGCCGGAGATCAGCAGCTGGACGACCCGCGAATCGGCGGGCTTGCGGACCCGGTCGGTGCAGCGGGGGCAATCGAAAGCGTACGAGGAGCCGGTCCCGCCGAGGGCGATCCGCAGTTCGACCTTTTCGGCCGTCAGGTCAACTTCGCCGCAGCTTGGACACGTGGTCTTGATGATCACCATTTCGGCCCCTCCCTTGAATTTGTCTCACTCTGCGCCGGTGGGTTCTTGCTGCCACCATCATCGGCACACGAGACCCGCAATTGAGCCGAATGGACCCCGGGAAATTTGCCTAGGCCTTTTAGCCTATTTGCCTAGACTATGCCAGAGAGCCCATACTGACTGGTTCCCCCATGCCGGGGCCGGGCGTGATACCTACACGCTCGTGCTGGGCTGCGTCCTCCCAGGCAGCAGATCGCCCTAAACGTTGCTACTCGCTCATTCCTGGCGGTCGAGGGGATCAGCGATACCGCTGGGCTAAGCGACAGGCGAGTTGCCGCGTCCGCTCGGCCAGATCGGGGGGATCGACCACCCGGGCCTGAGGGCCGAGCCGCAGCAACAGCTTCTCCAGCCAGGCCGTGCCCCCCGCCGTCAGGTGCACCCGGACCCACCCGTCGGCGAGGACCTCCTGCGACGCCAACGGGTACGACTCCGCCACCCAGGCGGCGGCCTGCGGGGCGAGGTCGAGCGTCACCGGGTGATCCTGCGCCCCCTGGACGTAGAGGGACTCGTACCTGGAGAGGTCGACGTCCTTCGGCACGTCCGCAGAGGTCTCCAGCAGGCGCACCGACCGGATGCGGTCCAGGCGGAAGATCCGCTCGTCCGCCACCTTGTGGCACCACCCGACCAGGTACCACCGGCCCCCGGAGAGGAACAGCGCCCAGGGATCGACGTCGCGCTCGGTGGTCTCGTCCCGGGAGTGGGCGTAGTAGACGAGGTGGAGGCAGTGCCGGGTCAAGAGGCCCTCCCGGACCGTCGCCAGCTCGCCGGCGCCCTCAAGCTCGACGCTGACCCGGGAGAGGACGTCGGGGCCGAGGGCCTGCTCCAGCGCCTTGACCGCGCGTTCCAGGGCCTCGTCCCCGGCTCCGGCGGCCGACAGCGCCCGCGCCCCGGAGTAGAGCAGGAGCCCTTCGGCGGCGGTGAGGCGCAGCGGGCGCGAGAAGTAGTCGGCCAGGCGGATCCAGACCCGGCTGCCGTCGACGAAGGCCTCGATCAGGTCGCCGGGACCGTAGCCCGGCAGGCCGCAGACGAAGAGCAGGTTGAGGTCGGCGACGAGCTGGGACCGGGTGATCCCGAAGCGCTTGCGGACGTCGTTCACCGACACGCCGGGATGCTTGACCATGTACGGGACCATCGTCAGGAGGCGGCGGAAGCGCTCCTCGAGGGACTCAGTCACAGATCTCCTCCAGGCGCGCCAGCACCTCGCCGCGCAGCGCCGCGGGTTTGAGAAGCTCGACGCCCTCGCCCAGCGACAGCAGCCAGGAGATGAACCCGGCGTTGTCCGAGACCGGGACCTGCGCCGAGGCGGTCCCGTCGCCTTCCCAGTCCAGGCGCAGCCACGGGTGGGTGCGCTCGATCCACCAGGCCGTGGAGGCGTCGAAGCGGACGAGGGCGTCGACGGCCTGGAGGCCCTCCTCGCGCCCGACGTCCCGCCCGACGTCCCGCCCGACGAAGGGCGGCACCTCCAGCGCCTCCTGCGGGCGGAAGCCCTCCGGAGCCACGAAGTCCGCCCCCGGACCGCCCTTGCCGCGGAACTGGATGTCGCCGGAGACCCGGTCCAGCCGGAAGGAACGGTTCTCCCCCCGGTCGTGGTCGTGGCCGACGAGGTACCACGTGCCCTTGCGGTGCACGAGGCCGTAGGGATCGAGCGTCCGGGTCTGGACGCCGGAGCGGCCCCGGTAGTCGAAGGTGATCGTCCGGCGCTCGGCCACCGCTTCGAAGGCCCGCGGCAGGCCCGGCACCGCCAGGCCCAGGTCGGCGCTCAGCCACGACAGGCGGGCCCGCTCCACCTCGGGCGGCAGCTCGCCGGCGAGCTTCAGGAGGGCGGTCCTTGCCGCCGTCGGGTCCTGGAGGCGGACGAGGCCCGCCGCCAGCCACAGCGAGGCGAGCTCCTCGGCCGCAAGGTCGAGCTCGGGCAGATAGTACCGGTCCTTGGGGATCCGGTACCCCTCCTCGGGCTCGCCGAGGCCGGCCATGGGCGCCACCTCGAGGGGGATGCCGACCTCCCGCAACGCCTCCTTGTCCCGCTCGAACATGCGTTTGAAGGCCTCCCAGGACTGGTCGGCGTAGCCGGGCACCGTGTCCTGGATCTGCTGGGGCGTGATGAGCCGGTCGGTCTCGAGCAGGAAGGCGATGAGGTTGAGGAGCCGCTCGGCCTTGCGGACCGTCACGTGTGCACGCCCTCGGATGCCACGACCCCGGCAGCACCGGCGGCGAGGTGGAACGCCGGGTCGTCGGCGACCGAGCGCCCCATGGTCATGGGCTGCAGGCCGAAGTGGGCGAGGGCGTCCAGGGTCTCCCCCGCGTCGACCACCCGGACGTCGTGGCGGTCGGTGATCCCGGCGCCGGCCAGCCGCTCGAGGACCTCGGCCTCCCGGCCGCCCGGCAGCCTCGGGACGGCGACCGTGCAGCGGGCGAGGGCCCCGTAGCGCAGCGCGCTCAGCGAGTGATGGCTCACCACCCGGTGGCGTTCCCGGGCCTCGGCGAAGCTGATCCGAACCGGGGCCACCGGCCTGCCCCCGAGCGACGCGGCGGCGGACAGCGTCTGCCCCTGCTCCATCCCGGTGTGGCCCAGCACGGTCTCGGTTCCCACGATGCCGGGCCCCATCGCGACGATCGCCACCCCCGCCCCGCCCACGTGGCGGGCGGCCGCGAGGCCCGAGAAGACGTTCACGCACTCGAGGTCGCCGCCGAAGGCGTGCCCGCACGTGATGGCGACGTCGATGAGCCCCTTGTCCTTGAGGCCGGCGACCAGATCGCTGTGGGCCAGCGGGAGCGCTGCCCCGTCGGTCATCAGGTAGGCGATGCTGACGTCGGGATTCCGGCACTTCAGCACCGCCGCGACCGCCGGGACCTGTGAGTGCACGCCGCAGGCGACCACCGGCATGCCGTCGATGTCGCTCGCGCTCGCCAGTGCGGCGTGGTGGGGGCTCTCGGGGGCCTCGGCGACGAGGGTGTCGATCTGCCAGGGGGTGTAGCGCAGCTTGAGGATGTGGCCACCCGAGAGCTCACCGGCCTCCGTGCGCTCCAGATTCCAGACGACGAAGTCCTCGCCCCCGGAGCCGAGGTCGAGATCGACGGCGGTGGTGTTGACGACGACCCGGTCCCCCTCCGCGACCGAGCCGATCACCTTCGTGAACCCGGTGGCCCGCCGGTCGGTCTCCCCCACCCGGACGATCAGGCGGACGACGCCGTCGCGCTCGGCCAGGACCTGCGACACGACACCGGTGGCGAAGCGGGGCATGCGGGGGATTCTACGGTACTGGTACTTCTCTGTGTACGTTTACCCGCCCGTCCGCGGCAGGAGATACCACAGATGGTGGTGCTAGCACCCTTGCCCTGGTTGCCCCGGCGCTGGAGACTTCGAACCCGTTAGCGTTTCTTCATATGGCGCCTCGACTCGAGGGCCGGCCGGGCTCGCGTCGGGGCATGTCCACGGGGGGGTGTGCATGCAAGTCCACCAGGCTTGGTCGCGCGCGATCGCGCTCGGCAGCCTCGCAACATTCACGCTTGTCTTCTCGGCGAGCTCATCGCTGGCGGAGGAGTCCGCACCACCGCCGCCGCAGACCATCACCATCGGGGTCGACCACGCCGACCCCGCCAACCAGCAGCCCGACAAGGGTCGGGTCTTCGAGTACACGGACTTCTTCACCCGCGACGTCACGATCCACAGCGGGGACACCATCGACTTCCAGGTGGCTCCCGGCGCCTTCCACGTCGTCGCACTCGCCAAGAGCGAGGCCAAGGCCCGCTCCGTCTACCCCGTCGGCTACACCGACAAGGGCGATCCCAACGGTCCCAACGGCGCGGCCAAAATCGTGCAGGGCCCCGGGGGCTTCCCCGTGGTCGGGGGGAGCACCTCGGGTGGCGGGACCATCATCGCCGATCCCAACGCTCCGCCTCCGTGCGGGTATGTCGCGCTGGGTCAGGCGCCGTGCGGCTTCTCCGGTCCCAAGGACATCGAGATCAACCCGATGAACGGGTTCGGCCAGACCGGCCCCGTGCAGAACGACGTCAAATGGACCGTCACGGCGCCGGAGGGAAACTACACGATGTTCTGCACGATCCACCCGGGGATGCGGGGCACGATCCACGTCGTCGGGGCCGACGAGTCGACGACCACCCAGGCCGACATCGACGCCGCCTCGGCCAAGCAGTTCGCCCGGGACCGCAAGGCCGCCCTTGCCGCGGAGGCGGACGCCAATGAGGTCCACTACAGCGGTGACGAGCCCGGCAGCAGGACGTACCAGGTCCTCGTGGGGATCGCGGCCGCCAACAACCACGTCGCCATCGACGAGTTCCTCCCGGCCAAGCCGTTGAACCTGGTCGCCGGGGACAAGCTGGTCTACAAGTGGCCGGACCCGCACAACGTGCACTCGGTCGTCTTGCCGGCCCCTGCGCCCGGCCAGAACGACCAGGTGCCGCCCTTCGTGTTCGACTGCGGGGCGACGATCTCGCCGACCCCGTCGCCGTCCTGCTCCGAAGCGGGCGAGGACTGGGAGAACAAGGGGGGCATCTTCGACCCGGGCAACACCCCGAGCCGCACGGCCCTCCAGACCCCCACCACGTTCGTCGACTCCGGGGTCCTGGTCGGCACCGGCTACAACGTCCAGCCGACGATCCAGAAATGGTCCGTCAAGGTGAACGACGCCACGGCGGCGGGAACCTACACGTTCCACTGCTCGGTCCACGACTTCATGAACGGCAGCCTGGTCGTCGGCAGCTGACGCCGCATCCCTGTTTCACCGCCGCCCCCAGCCGTTCGGCCGGGGGCGGCGTGCGTCTGCTGGCAGTTTCCGTCAAAAAGGGTGCGCACGGCCCTTTTTGACGGAAACTAAATCCAGCCTCCGGTCGGCGTCTCTACAGCCAGGCGATGAGCTTGGCGACCCGCTCGTCGGTGTACTTGAACGGGTCCTTGCAGAGCACCGTCCGCTGCGCCTGGTCGTTGAGCTTGAGGTGCACCCAGTCCACCGTGTAGTCACGCCGGCGCCGCTTCGCAGCCCGGATGAACTCGCCCCGCAGCTTCGCCCGGGTCGTCTGGGGGGCCTCGTGCATCGCCATCCGGACGTCCTCCTCGGTGACCGCCCGGTCCGCCAGGCCGTTGCGCTCCAGCATGTAGTAGAGCCCCCGCCGGCGGCTGACGTCGTGGTACACGAGGTCCATCAGGGCCAGCTTCGGGTTGCCGAGGGTGAGGTTGTGGCGCTCCCGGTACCGCTCGATCAGGCGGTACTTCATCACCCAGTCGATCTTGTGGTCGAGGGCGAGGAAGTCGTCCTCCAGGGCGACGAGGCACTCCTCCCAGGCCCGGACCGCCTCCTTCATCTCGGGGTCGTCCCGGCGCTCGACGTACTTGGCGGCCCGGGACAGGTACTCCCACTGGAGCTCGATCGCCGAGGCCTCCCGCCCGTTGGCGAGGCGTACCTTGCGCCGGCAGGTCAGGTCGTGGGAGATCTCCCGGATGGCCCGGATCGGGTTCTCCAGGCTGAGGTCCCGCATCACGGTGCCCTCCTCGAGCATCCGCAGCAGCACCGCCGTCGTCGCCACCTTGATCCAGGTCGTGTACTCGCTCATGTTGGAGTCGCCGACGATCACGTGCAGCCGGCGGTACTTCTCGGCGTCGGCGTGGGGCTCGTCCCTGGTGTTGATGATGGGGCGGGAGCGGGTCGTGGCCGACGAGACGCCCTCCCAGATGTGCTCGGCGCGCTGGGAGATGCAGTAGATGGCGCCCCGGGCGGTCTGGAGCACCTTGCCCGCCCCGGTGAAGATCTGCCGGGAGACGAAGAACGGGATGAGCACCTCGGCGAGCTTGCCGAACTCGCCGTAGCGGCTGACGAGGTAGTTCTCGTGGCAGCCGTAGGAGTTGCCGGCCGAGTCGGTGTTGTTCTTGAAGAGGTAGACCTGCCCGGCGATGCCCTCCTCCCGCAGTCGGGCCTCGGCCGAGTTGACCAGCGACTCGAGGATCCGCTCCCCCGCCTTGTCGTGGGCGACGAGCTGGCGGATGTCGTCGCACTCGGGGGTGGCGTACTCGGGGTGCGAGCCCACGTCGAGGTAGAGGCGGGCGCCGTTCTCCAGGAACACGTTCGAGGAACGGCCCCAGGAAACGACCCGGCGGAAGAGGTAGCGGGCCACCTCGTCGGGCGACAGCCGGCGCTGCCCGCGGAAGGTACAGGTCACCCCGTACTCGTTCTCCAGGCCGAAGATGCGGCGGTCCATAGGACTAGTATCGACCCGGAGGCGGGACTACCGGAGTGCCTTCCGTGGTTTAGGTCTCACCGGGAGGCCCTGGCTCGGCTGGTGGCACGGTTTCGGGGCCCGATGGGGGGCCGGTTTCCGGCCCAGATCCGGGGCTCGAACCGTTGCTCGACCCCGCCCCCCTGGCCGTCGACCCCAGCAGTTCCGCGAGCTCCCGCTCGGTCAGGCGGCGGAACTTGCGCCGCTCCCGGCTGCGGTCGAGCACCGCGACCTCGAGGTTCTTCGCCGGGACCTCGCGCTTGTCCACCTCGCCGAGGGCGTCGACCCCGAGGCGCAGGGCCTCCGCCAGCGATGCCCCTGGCTTGAACGAGCGCCGCATGGCCTCGGTCAGGGCCTCGGACTGGCCACCCATGGCCACGAAGTTTGCCTCGTCGGCCACCGACCCGTCGTACAGGATATGGAAGATCTCGTTCTCCTCGCCCTCGCGGCCCACCTGGGCGACCAGGACCTCGACCTCGAAGGGCTTCAGCTCGGCGGTGAAGATCTGGCCGAGGACCTGGGAATAGCTGTTGGCGACCGCCCGGGCCGACACGTCCTCCCGGGAGTACGAGTAGCCCCGGACGTCGGCCTGGCGGACGCCGTGCATGCGCAGTGTCTCGAACTCGTTGAACTTGCCGACGCCGGCGAAGGCGATCCGGTCGTAGATCTCCGAGATCTTGTGCAGCGTCTTGGAGGGGTTCTCGGCAACGAGGAGGATGCCCCCGGCGTAGTCGACCGCGATCACGGACTTGCCCCGCGCGATGCCCTTCCGCGCGTAGTCGGACTTGTCCTTCATGAACTGCTCGGGGGAGACGTAGTACGGCAGGCCCATGGTCGGTTTCTCTGTCCTCGCCTAGTCTTCGCCCGGCACGTGCTCTCGGGGCTCGACGCCCCCTGCGGCTCGCCGCTCGGCGAGCAGGTCGTCGAAGAGCTGCTCGATGGTGTCGTCGTCGATCTTGACGACGCCGGTGTCGGAGATGGCGGCGATGTTGGGATAGATCTTGCGGAGCACGTCGGGGCCGCCGGTAGCGACGTCCTCCTCCGAGGCGTCGAAGAGGGCCTCCAGTGCGACCTTCACCGCCTCGTCCCGGCTCAGATCCGGCCGGTAGCGCTTCTTGATCGTGCCCCGGGCGTCCCGCCCGCCGGATCCGGTCGCGTAGTAGTCGCTCTCCTCGTAGCGCCCGCCGGTGACGTCGTACTTGAAGATCCGGCCGTAGCCCTTCTGGTCGTCGAAGCCGACGTAGAGGGGCACGACGACCATGCCCTGCATCGCCATCGGGAGGTTGGTCCGGATGAACTGCGAGAGCTTGTTGGCGCGGCCCTCGAGGGTGAGCCGCTCGCCCTCGATCTTCTCGTAGTGCTCCAGCTCGGTCTGGAAGATGCGCACCATCTCGATGGCCGGCCCGGCGGCCCCGGCGATGGCGACGGCCGAGGAGTCGTCGGTGGGGAACACCTTCTCGATAGAGCGGTGGGCAATCGAGTAGCCCTCGGTGGCCCGCCGGTCGCCGGCGATCACGACGCCGCCCTGAAACCGGATGGCGAGGATGGTCGTGCCGTGGGGCACGTTCTCGATGGCCTGGCTGGGGGCCTTGGTGGGCACGGCCTCGGGTTGCGTCCGGCGCAGGAGGTCGGCGAACGACACCGGGTCCAGGGACGCAGCGGGGATGCGGTCGAAGG
>JAOPZY010000102.1 GCA_025963875.1 Actinomycetota bacterium | reverse complement strand
GGGTGGCCGACACCGAGACGACGTCCAGCTTGGGGTTGACCTGGCGGGCGTAGGTGATGCACTGCTCCGGGTCGAACTGGACGTAGGGCAGCAGGTCCACCTTGTTCAGCACCATGAGCTCGGCGGCACGGAACATCTGCGGGTACTTGAGCGGCTTGTCCTGGCCCTCCGTGACCGACATGATCACGACCTTGGCCCGCTCCCCCAGGTCGAACATCGCCGGGCACACGAGGTTGCCGACATTCTCGATCAGCAGGATCGAGCTCGGCCTGGGCTCGAGCACCCTCAGGCCCCGGGCGACCATGTCGGCGTCGAGGTGGCACCCGGCCCCGGTGTTGATCTGGACGACCCGGCAGCCCGTCGCCCGGATCCGGTCGGCGTCGAGCAGGGTCTCCTGATCGCCCTCCACCACGGCCATCGGCAACTCGGCGGAGAGATCGATGATCGTCCGCTCGAGCAGCGTGGTCTTGCCGGCGCCCGGGGAGCTCATCAGGTTCACGGCAAGGATCCGCTGCTCGGCGAACCAGGACCGGTTGGCCTCGGCCAGCGCGTCGTTCTTGGAGAGAACCGCCTGCTCGAGCACGATCGTGCGGGCGCTGCGGTCGTCATGGACGTGGTGATGGTGGTCGTGCTCGTGATCGTGCCGGTGGTCGGGGTCCGTGACCACCACCTCATCGCTTCCGCATCCGCACGTCGTACACATCTCAGGCCTCCAACTCCACTTCCTTGATGGTCAACTCCTCGCCGCTCAGGATTTCGAGGTCGGCGCTCCCGCACGTGCACAAAGCGATCATGTCCTCGAGCTCCACCTCGGCGCCGCAGGAGCGGCAGCGGGCTCGCCCCGGGATATCGATGATCTCCAGCTTCGATCCCTCCAGCGGCGTGCCCTCGGTGGCGAGGTCGAAGTAGAAGTAGAGCGACTCGGCCACCACGCCCGACAGCCGGCCAACCGCCAGCGAGACCCGCTGCACCCTCCGTTCGCCGACCTTCTCGCTGACCGCGGTGATGACGCTCTCGGTGATGGCCATCTCATGCATGGGAGTTCAGGCTATCCGAACTTGGGCGGGCGGGCGCCCCGGTTCATGGACCACGTCACCCCGCCCAGGCGCCCCTCCACGATCTCCTCCGGGCCGCGGTTGCGGTACTCCGCTTCGAGGATCGCCTGCTCGTCGGTCCCCATGTTGAGCGCGATGCAGGGGTCCCGGTAGGGACACGGAGCGCAGTTGGCGACGCTCGGGCTCGGGTACACGATCAGGCCCTGGGAGGTCATCTCGAGGGCCTCATCGGCGACCTGGCGCCCGCAGGCCGCCAGCTCGGCTCGGGTGCGAGTGATGCGCGTGCGGCGGAAGGCCTCGTTCCCGGTGACCTTCACCCGCTCGTCCGGGATCCGGACTGCCTCCATGTAGAGGCGCCGCCGCCCGACGACGTCGTAGGGCGGTGCGTCCGCCTCCGGCTCCGGGGCGGGAACGCCCATCTTCGGGGCCTGGTCCGGCGTTTCGGGGGCGTCGAGGTGGAGTTCGTTGTGGATCGTCCCGGCGATCTTCATGCCGTAGTAGAAGATCTCCCACGCCCAGCACGCGGCGATGGCCTGCTCGTCGAGGAGGAGCTGGTTCAGGTTCGCCCATTCCCCGCCAACGACGAGGCGGTGGTCCATGACCCAGTACGCGTCGTACGCATCGACCACCAGGGCGTCGACCCGGCCCTGGTAATGGATCGGCCCGCCGCCGGGGGCCACGAGATCGAGGCCCATGGTGGTGGGGTCGGGGACATTGGCGTCGAAGTCGGTGTCCACGCGCACCGGCGAGAAGGCATCGACGCCGGGTGCCCAGGCGAAATAGCGCTCCAGCAGGCGTACTCCGGCCTCGACCTGGGCCTGCCACTCCTCGTCCTGGGCCTCGGAGACATCGGCGACCGCGGCGTAGGCGTCAAACTGCTTGCGCATCGACTTGTGAAAGCCCTCCATGGCGAAGCCCCGCACCAGGGTCCGGTCCCACTCCCACATGCCGGGGAAGTACCAGAGGGCCAGAGCGTCGTGGACCGCCCGCTCGAGGTCGAAGGCCTTGGCCGGCATGAGGGGCTCGTAGTTACGGCGGGACCGTGCCCCGAAGTCCCAGGCACGCCGGCACCGCTTGAAGGTTGTGCGCTCGTGAGCCCGGATGATCTCTGGCATCCCTCAGCGGCCCCTCAGCGATCGGACACGAGTCAGTGGCTGTGGGGCCAGGGGTCGTCGGGCGACCAGCGGCAGCGGTCGGGGGCCGCCCCGGTCATCGACTCGAGTTCGGCGAGCAGGTCCTCGAAGAAGGCCGGCAGCTTCTCGGGCTCATCGATGGGCCACCGCCCGGAGTAGTACATCCAGGCATCGGGAAACCCGCCGGTCTCCGGCATGTCGACGGTGTCGCCGGGATTGGTGCGGGTCCAGCGGTAGTCCTCGCCGCGGCGCTCGATATAGATGAGCGCCCCGGCCTCGGGACGGGCGGCAACGATGTCGTCGAGCAACTCGGCACGCTTCACGCTGCCCACAAGCCTACTACTCAGAGCACTACTCAGCGCCCGAGCGCAACCCCAATTCGACGCCGGCTTCCGTGGCAAACGGCCCGGAGCGCAGCTCCCAGAAGACGCGGGCCAGACCGAGCACGCCATCCTCGGCACCGGTGACGCTGGTCAGCTCACCTGCCCGTTCCCCTCCGACGTAGAGCTGCTCGCCCGGCGACACCGGCTCGGCGGTCGCGAGGGCCACGACCATGCTCCGCAGCGGCGTCGATGCGTCGATGGGCGCCAGCGCGTCCCTGCCGAGGAACCGGCCCTTCCCGAGGTCCACGGCGTCCATGAGCCCCGCCTCCTGCGGCAGGTCGCCCTCGAAGGTGTCGATGCCCATCCGGGGGCGCCCGGCAGAGATGCGCCATGCCTCCAGGTCATCGGGGCTGGCCAGGGCGAAGGACTTCTGCAGGGACCTCGACAGCCGGTCGTGGTCCTCGGGCATGCAGACGATATCCGAACCCGGACCGAGGGCGGAGGGGGTGTAGTGGGCGGTGCCCCCGAGGTCGGGCCCGTTCGGCCGGGAGGGGAAGGCGAAGATCGAAAGCTTGCGGGTGCGGTCCTCGAGCTCGACGTCGCTGCCCTCGGTGTAGAACGCGAGCAGGTCGTCGATGGGCCGGAGCTGGGCGGGATCCTGCAGCACCACCACGCTGGAGCCCTGCACCGCAACCGTGATGTCGGCCCGCAGGCCCCCGCTGTCGTCGAGCAGGAGGCACCGCTGTGCCCTGCCGGGCGCCAGCGCCGAGACCTGGGCGGTGACGAGCTCGTCGAGCCACTGGAGGGCGTCGCGACCGGTGACACAGATCTTGCGCCAGTCGGCGAGGTCGGCGAAGGCCTTGGCGCGGGTCAACGCGTCGAGAATCACGCTGCAAATCATACCGGGCGCAGTCCATGTGGGGATAAGCTGGCAAATGGCAATGGGCACCTCCGAGACTCCTCCGCCCCAGGTTCCCCCCGGCCTTCCGCAGGACGTGGCGAAGCGCCTGCTGGACGCGTGGCGGGGAGAGATCGAGGCTCGTGCCGTGTACGAGGCGCTGGCCGCCCGGGAGAAGGACGAGCGTCGCGCCGCGGTCCTGCGGAAGATGGCCACCGGGGAGAAGGCGCACCTGGAGCGGGTCGAGTCCCGCATGCGGGAACTCGGCATCCCCATCCCCGACCCGGCAACGGTGCGGCTGTCTCCGTGGCAGAAGCTTCAGGTCCGCGTCGCCCCCATGGAGCGAGTCCTGGCCAGCCGGGAGGCGGCCGAGAAGGACGAGATCGCCACCGGCTACGGCATGCCCACCGGCGACGTCGACACCGACTCCCTGTTCTCCTCGATCCGTGAGGACGAGCGGTCCCACACCCGGTCGATCTCGGCCCTCACCGGGCAGGTGCCGCTGGCCTCAGGCTACGGCTCCAGCACCCCCAAGAAGCGGCTGGACCAGATCCTCTCCAAGGAGAGCTGGCACCAGCGGGGTTCCGGCTGGATCTCGGGAGCGATCTACGGCGCCAACGACGGCCTTGCCGCGGTCTTCGGCATCGTGTCAGGGGTCTCCGGGGCCACGGGGGGCTCGGGCTTCGTCCTCACGGCAGGGCTCGCCGGTGCCATCGCCTCTGCCCTGTCGATGGCGACGGGAGCCTTCCTGGCCGAGCGGTCCATCGCCGAGGTCTCCCACGCCAACGTGGAACAGGAGCGCCGGGAGATCGAGGAGAACCCGGACGAGGAGCGGGAGGAGGTGGCCCTCTACTACCAGCTCAAGGGTCTCAGCGAGGAAGAGGCGAACGAGATCGCCGAGAAGCTCTCGCGCAGCCGGGAGGGGCTGCTGCAGGTGCTGGTTGCCGAGGAGCTGGGGGGCGCTGCGGGCGGCGAGAACCCCCTCGAGGCAGCCCTGGCCGCGGGCCTGAGCACCGGCCTGGGTGCCATGGTCCCGGTGCTCCCCTTCTTCTGGCTGCACGGAACCACAGCAGTGATCTGGGCCGCCATCGTGTCCCTGGTTGCCCACTTCCTGGTCGGGGCCGCGAAGTCACTGGTGACGCTGAGGAAGTGGTGGTCGGCGGGCCTGGAGATGACGCTGGCCGGCGTGATCGTCGGGGGGGCCACCTTCCTGGCGGGCCTCCTGTTCCACGCCTGAGGGCCTGCCCACAGAAGGTTAGGAGTCCAGCGCGCGCCGGCGCGCGATCTGCTCCTCTCTTCCTCGGCTCCCTCAGCCCTTCAGCAACACCAAGGCAGCCAGGGCCATCAGAAGCAGGTTCCGGCTGAGCACCCGCCACCCGATCGTGGCGACGTGCAGCGACCCGAAGCACCTGCAGTCCGGCCGGCGGCCGGCGGCCATGTTCAGGCCTACCGCCAGCGTGAAGGCCCCCAGCAGGCCCAGGGCGGCCCAGGCCCCCCACCACGACGTGGGGCCGACCAGGAGCGCCACGGCGACCGCCAGCTCGATGCCCGGCACGAAGGTACCCGCCGGCCGGGCGATGGCGTAGGGCAGGCCGAAGTCCACCATCATCTGGCGGGAGTCGTCGAGGTCCTGCAGCTTGCCGATGCCCGAGCCCGCCAGCACGACGGCAAGCAGGATGCGGCACACGAAGGCAAGGCTCACGGACCACATTGTGCCGCACGCCTTGCGACCTCTGCGGCGCCGAGGCCGCCTCGCCGGGTGTTCTGCCGCGGGCCCTAGTCAGCGCCGGAGCGACGTCTCCTCTGCAGCAAGGTACCAACCGCCACCAGCGTGAGCCCGACGAGGCCCAGGAGGCCAACGGGAACGCCCGGGCCGGTCACGGGCAGGGCGGGCTTCTTGTTGAGCGTGGTGCCGAGGACCGAGGTCGACGGCGTCGGTGTCGGTGTCGGAGCCGGCTTCGTCGGGGCAGTGCTCACCACGACCGACTCGTTGTTGTCATTGCACTTCGTGGTGACGGGGGCGTTGGCCGCGTTGCCGCTGTAGGCGGCGATGGTCCGGTAGGTGCCGGCCACCGTGGGCGTGAACGGGGCCGAGGTGTAGGCGCCCGGTCCATTCACCGGTACGGGCGGCGACGTGAACACCGGCGGCCCGGCGCAGTTGGTGTCGGCGGGGGGGAAGAACTTGAAGATCACGGTGCCGGTCGGCCCGACGCCGCCCGTCAGGTTCGCCGTGTCGGTGATCTGGCCTCCGAGGGTGATCGGCGGCGAAGCCTGGGTGTTCAGCGCGGGAGAAGCCGGGACCACGGTGGTGTGGCTGGAGCCGCAGCAGGATGCCGAGTTGTTGAGCTCGGTTTTCCACGCCCCGGCGTTGACCAGTTGGTACGTCTGGATGCCCGGCGTCGAGGGGTCTCCGTCGATGGCCGGGGCCTTCATGACGTCAACCGTCAGATCGATGGCGCACGTACCGCCGACCCGGGTGGTGGGGTCGCTGGCCCTGAGGGTGATCGCCGGCCCCGTGAACCTCACCTCGCCGGTGGCGGCGGAGATCGGGGCAATGGAGTAGGTCTGACCCGCGCAGTCTGTGCCGGCCCGGCCCGTCCCAGTCGCGCTCAGTGCGAACACGCCGGGGTCGGGGTTGGGGCAGGGTGGCATGGCGCCGCCCGGCAGGGAGCCACAGGAGGGGGTGAAGGTGATGGAGTCCTGCGGAATGACGATCTTGCCGTCGGTCGGCTCCGACAGGTTGGTCAGGGAGATGAAGACGCCCACTCCCTTCGCGCCGACGGTGGTCGAGGTGGGCATCGTCGGCCCGATGCCGAGCCGTGCGCCGTTGACCTGCGCCCCCCCGGAGGTGACGAACGCTGCCGAGAAGAGCAGGGTTGCGAGCGTTGCCGTTGCAAGCGAGCGCCACCCCGGATACCGGACTGCTGTGGTCGTGCGGTTTCTCATCCCTACCTCCAACCGTCGGCCCCCCGTATCGGTTCCGCGGGCCGTAGGCTCCGCGGCATTCAGTAAATACCCCGAGGCAAGTATTTGCCTATGGTTTGAGAGATTCGGGGATCTCTGGGGTCCTCCAGATCTGCCTAGGCCCTTCCCGGCGAGGCGCCCAGGATAGGATCGACGCATGCCTGAGCAGATCGATTTCGTGGACCGCATCATCGAGGGATTCCAGTCCCTGAAGGACCGCCCTGCCTACGGGCTCCTGGCCGGCCAGTTCGAAGCCGGCGAACTCACGTTCATCGTCGACCGCCAGGGGATCCGCATCCACCTGGACACCGTCGAGCTGGAGTCCGAGGGGATCGACACCGCGGCCGAGGGCCTGGACTGACCGTCCGGATTCTGAGACGATCCGGCGCCTTGCGGGGCGCCCCATAGGGCTAGAGGCCCAGCAGGCCCAGCAGCGAGCCCAAGAGGTTCCCGCTGGAGCCCGTGGCGGTCCCCCCTGTGGGTGGTGCCGTTGCGGGCCTGCCCACGGCCGCCGACACATCGAGAAGACCGGCGCACGACGTACCGCACGCGACCCCCTTGTCGGCCGAGGTGAGGATCCGGTCAACGGCAGCCTGCTGGCCCAGGCCGGTGGCAAGCACATCGGCCACGGCCCCGGCGACGTGCGGCGTCGCCATCGACGTGCCCGCAATCGCCAGGTACTGATTGGTCTTGCCCATCGCCCACCACGTGGACATGACGTCGTCGGCGGCATTCCCGTCGTTGGCACCGCCCGGCGCAGCGACGGCCCAGGCGTCGTTGCTCAGGGGGCTCGAGTAGGCGGCCATGGCGCCGCTGGGCCCCGTGGCTCCGGCGATGATCGCGTGGAGGGTCCCGAAGTTGGCGTTGCCGCCGGCGCCGAGAAGCCCGCCGAGAAGACCGCCGCTCAGGAGGCCCCCGCCGTTGTTGCCCGCTGCGAGCACCGGGATCGCCCCGTGTGACCAGGCGTACTCGATGCCGGCCGTCATCGGCGCCGAGATGCCGCCGGTCGAGCCCAGGTTGAGCGGCAGCGAACTGCCGTCGCCGAGGCTGAGGTTGACGACCTTGGCGCCGTGGTCGACGACCCACATGATTCCCGCCTGGACGTCGGCGTCGGCCCCGGCCCCGTTGGCGTCAAGGGCCTTGGCGACGATGAGCTTGGCGCTGGGTGCCACACCGGCACCCCCCTTCCCGTTGTCTTTGAGGGCGGCGACGATGCCGGCGACGTGCGTGCCGTGGCCGTTGTCGTCCTGCCCCGTACCCGTGCACTTGGAAGGATCGGCGTTGGCCCCGATGCAGTTGGTGCTCATCAGCACCTGGCCTGCCAGGTCTTCATGCTGGAGGTCGACGCCGGTGTCGACGATTCCCACGCTGATGCCGGCTCCGGTGCTGCTGTTCCAGGCCGAGGCGACACCGATCTGGGCGAGGCCCCACTGCTGCGCAAAGAGTGGGTCGTTCGAGGCAAATGCCGTGCTGGGAAGCGCCATGGCGAGGGTACATCCCACCACCACGGCGCTCGCCGTCAGGCGCCGACGAGGCCGGAGTCGAGCAGCGACGCTCATCGGCGACCCACGACGCGCGGCATCAGAGGCACCTGCTTCGTGACGCATACGACCCCCTGTCTGGAGTTGTTGCAGTTGGTGAATTGTACGAGCGCTTTGCCCAACCGACCAATGAGGACCTTTTAACTCGAATAACGGGGGACTCGATAAAAACCCACGGGCCTTGAGGGACAAATTTGAACCCCGTGTTCGGATTCGTACGCCTACGCCCGATCGACGGTGAGGGCCGGGGGCACGGCAAGGGTCTGGTAGACGACGCAGTAGCGTTCGGTCAGGCGCAGCAGCGTGGCGATCTGATCGTCCGTGGCGTCGGTGACCAGGTCGAAGCTCAGGCGGATGGCCCGGAAGCCGACCGGTGCCCCACGGTCGACAGCCAGCGTGCCCCGGAAGTCGAGGTCGCCCTCGGCGTGGACTGTTCCCCCCACCGTCAGGCCCAGCGCCGTCGCGACCGCCCGCATCGTGACCCCGGAGCAGGCGACCAGGGCCTGGAGCAGCATGTCACCGGAGCAGGCCGACAGCCCGTCGCCGCCGGTGGCCGGATGCAGGCCAGCTTCGACGAGCGCCCGCCCCGTGGCGACCGAGCAGGTGATCCCCTCCCCCAGAGCCCCATCGGCCGTGAGTGTGACGAGGGCGGCGTCGGGATCAGCCGAGTATCGGTCCTTCAGCGGCTGCTGCACGGCCCGCAGGGTCTCGGAATCCACGGTTAGCAACGTGGCCCGCCGAAGGCCGGGTGTCAAGCCCAGTGCCAGAACTTGTGGGGGCAGAACGGAATCTCGGCGAAATTCCACTGAGGGAGACCTCCGAGGTTGTACGCGGCCCGTTTTCCGCCCGAATTGCTCCGTTTCCGACCAGCCCTGGTCCGAAGTTGGGAGCGAATCGCGCGTATGCGCGCGCTAGGCTCCCAACCTCCTCTTCCTCCTCCTCCGGCCCCTGGGTCGCGCAGGCGGCCCCCCCAATTTCACCCCAGCCTGGGGGCAGACGGAATCTCGGCGAGGCTCCTCCATGACGGAGGAGCCTCCGCACGAGACCCCCCGGCCTGGCCGTGTGGGGGGTGGCCACACGACCAGCCAAACCCGCGGCTCCGCCATCATCCTCCGGAGCGCCGGATAGGAGGCCGCCGCCCGGGACACCCCGTGCACGACGGCGGGGGTCGGTGGGCCCCGGAGGTTGTGGCTCCGGCTTGAACTGCGGGTCAGTGATGGGTGGGGGCGCCCATCACGGAACAGTTACCGCCGCTGCGGCCGGGAGGGGTACGGGCTCGCCGCCTTTTCCTGGTCCCTTTTTCTGGGTCCTTTTCTTTCGGCGCGAGCACGTATGGACGAGCGGAAAAAGGCTTCCCTCTGCGGAGAACAGTCATCGCAGCACCTTCGCCCTATTCGTGGACGATCGCGTTCGTCCGGCCGAGGCGAGCCGGCACGTGGCGGATGCCGTCCAGAGGGTCCGGCGTCTCGGTCGCGATGGTTGCGGCGCTCGCCTGCACCTTGGACAGCAGGCACATGAGCTGGGCCCGCTCGGCAGGCGTGAGCGCCGACATCACCCTGGTCTCGAGCGCGTGGATCCCCGGCAGGACCCGGTCGATGATCGCCCGCCCCGCATCGGTGAGATCGATGACGAGCTTCCGGCCATCATCGGGATGGGGACGCCGCACGATCAGCCCCCGCTTCTCGAGCGTGTCGAGGACCGAGGTGGCGCTCGCGCTGCTCACGATGGCCCGCTCGGCGATCAGGCCCGGGGTGATGGGCTCGGTCGCCCCGTCGACAATTGCCAGGACGGTGATCGCGGACGCCGACAGGTCGAACGAGGCCTTGGCCCGACGGTTGATCTCAGTCAGCAGGCGGTCGCCGGCGTGGCAGATATTGATGTAGCACTCGGCCGACAGGGCATCGGCACCCGGGAACTCCTCGGCGAAGTCCCGCTCGACGTGCATCACAGGGTCGGGAACCGGGCGCGACACGCGCCTGCGAGAACGGGCGGCTCCCGCCACCGTGCCTCCGTTGAGTAGTGCAGGCTTCGGCGTCGCTTCCTCCCGCCCGGGGGGTGCGGCGGGCCGGCTCGCCGCGGTGCAACCATACTCCGCCCGCAGACCGGAGGTGGTTCGAGCAACGGATCCCGGTGCGGGACAATGCCCGCCATGAGCCTGGCGGGGATCGCGGCGACATCGGCGGCGGTGGCCGCCACCTCGAGCCGCCTCGCGAAAATCGAGCTACTGGCCGCCTGCCTGGTCCCCCTCTCCCCCGCCGAGGTGCCCATTGCCGTCGCCTACCTCTCCGGCGAGCTGCCCGGCGGGGCGCTGGGCGTGGGCTGGGCGGCGATGCGGGACCTTCCCCCGGCCGCGCCGGCACCGCCCACCGTGACCCTGCTGGAGACCGAGGCTGCGCTGGACCGGATCCGTACCGCGTCCGGGCCGGGCTCCCAGGGCCTGCGCCGAAGCGAGCTTGCCGGCCTGTTCGCCCGCCTGACCGACCCCGAGCAGCGCTTCCTCCGGGGACTGATGTCGGGCGAGCTGCGCCAGGGTGCTCTCGGCGGCGTCATGGTCGAGGCGGTCGCCCGGGCCGCCAACGTGCCCGTGGCCGACCTACGCCGGGCGGTGCTGGTGTCGGGCGACCTGGCAGCCGTCGCCGGTGCAGCCGTGGCCGAAGGCCGGGAGGGCCTGGCCCGCTTCCGCCTCATCCCCGGGAGGCCGCTGCGACCCATGCTCGCCCAGTCCGCAACCGGCCCCGCCGATGCCCTGGCACGTATCGGGCAGGCGGGCATCGCCGCTGCCGGAGGCGATCCCGGCGGCAGGCCCACCGGCGGTGCCGCTGCGGGCGTCGAGTGGAAGTTCGACGGGGTCAGGGTCCAGGTGCACCGGTCGTCCTCGGGCGTGTCGGTATTCACCCGCAACCTGGCCGACGTGACCAGCCGGGTGCCGGAGGTCGTCGAGGCGATCGAGGCCCTCCCCGCGGCCTCCATCGTCCTGGACGGGGAGCTGATCGGCCTGCGCCCGGACGGCCGGCCTCGCCGCTTCCAGGAGACGATGGGCAGGTTCGGCAGCCGGGTCGACGTCGTCGAGGCGCGGGAGGCGGTCCCGCTGTCTCCGTTCCTCTTCGATTGCCTCCACCTCGACGGGGAGGACCTCATCGACCATCGCGCTGCCGACCGCTTCGCCGCCCTGGCGGGCACCCTCCCCCCCGCCCTCGTCGTCCCCAGGATCGTTACGGACGACGCCGGGGCGGTCGAGGCCTTCCTGGACGAGGCGCTGGCCGCGGGACACGAGGGTGTCATGGTCAAGTCGCTCGACGCCCCGTACGAGGCCGGGCGGCGTGGCGCCGGCTGGCTGAAGGTCAAGCGCGCCCAGACCCTTGACCTCGTGGTACTGGCGGCAGAGTGGGGCCACGGGCGGCGCCGCGGCACGTTGAGCAACCTGCACCTCGGCGCTCGCGACACCGTGACCGGCGACTTCGTCATGCTCGGCAAGACCTTCAAGGGGATGACCGACGAGATGCTGGCCTGGCAGACCGAGCACCTCCTCGGCCTCGAGGCCTCGAGGGACGCCTCCACGGTCTTCGTCCGGCCGGAGCTGGTCGTGGAGGTGGCGTTCGACGGGTTGCAGGACAGCAGCCGCTATCCGGGGGGCCTCGCACTGCGCTTCGCCCGAATCAAGGGATACCGGACCGACAAAACCGCGGAGCAAGCCGATACGATGGAGACGGTGCGAGCCATTCACGAACGGTCCTCGTAGGGAGGCAGGCCGGTATGGACGACCAGCAGATCATCGACCGCATCAACGCCCTCGCCAGCGAGGAGCACCGACTCTTCAGCCGGGAATCCGAGGGCACGGTGACGCCCCAGGAGCGGGAACGGCTCAGGGGCATCGAGGTGACCCTGGATCAGGCGTGGGACCTTCTCCACCAGCGGCGGGCCCGCCGCAACGCCGGCCTCGACCCCGAGGAGGCCAAGGTGCGCGACCCCGAAACCGTCGAAGGCTACCTGGGCTGATGGCCGATACCTGCAGCCACCTCGACGAGGTCCACCTCGACGTCGCCCCCAGCGGCAACGGTTGCAAGGAGTGCCTGGAGATCGGGGATATCTGGGTTCACCTCCGGCTCTGCATGACCTGCGGCCACGTCGGGTGCTGCGACAGCTCCAAGAACAAGCACGCCACCAAGCACCACCGCGCGACGACCCATCCGGTGATCCAGTCCTTCCAGCCGGGCGAGGACTGGTTCTGGTGCTACCCCGACGAGCTCATGTTCGAGCTCGACCAGACGCAAGCCGAGCCCCCACCGCCGTGAGGTAGGCGGCCAGCTGGGCGGCCAGGACGTCGTAGGCGAAGAGTTCCACGGCGCGCTTGCGGGACTGCTCCCCGAGACGGCGGCGTTCCGCCGGGTCGTCGAGCAGGCGCCCCAGGGCCGAGGCCACCTCGGAGGGGATGGCCGGCCTGTCGACGAGGAATCCGGTTTCCCCGTGGACCACGGCATCCGGCGCCCCACCGCTGTCCCCGGCAACCTGGGGGACGCCGCACGCCGCCGCCTCCAGGAAGACGATCCCGAACCCCTCCTGCTCCAGGCCACCCCAGCGGGTGCGGTTGGGGGCGGCGAAGACGTCCGCACAGGTATACAGGGCGGGCAGGCGTTCGTCGGGGACGCGGCCCAGGAACCGCACCGGCGCCCGCCGCCGCGACGCCAGGAGCTGGAGGCGTTCCCGGTCCCGCCCGGCTCCGGCCACGGCAAGGGTCAGGTCAGGGTGCGAGGACCGCAGCCTGGCCACCGCCTCGATGAGGACGTCGGCCCCCTTGCGCGGCACCAGGCGTCCCACATTCACCACCAACGGACCGTCCTCCGGGAGGCCGAAGCTGCGCCGGATGTCGAGGCGCTCCCCTTCGGGGACCGGCACGAACCGCTCGGTGTCCACGCCCGGCGAGATCACTGCGACATCGAGTTGTGGGACCATCCGGCGCCTTGAGGGGCGCCTCGGGTGGCCGGCCGCGCGGGCGATCTCAGCCGCCGCATAGTTGCCCCCCGCGACGGCGCCGGCACTCCCCCGGAGCACCCGGGCCAGCACGGACCCCGCCACCGGGATGCGTCCGGCAACCGGGATCTCCGCTCCGTGGGCCACCACCAGGTACGGGCTGGCGAGCTGCGGCCCGATGGCTCCGAGGGGCAGGGCCGGGTCGAGGACCACGAAGCCCGCGTCCAGGTCGGCGGCCAGTCGGTCGATGCGCCGGCGCAGGTGGGGCGTGGGCCACAGCACGGCGCCGGACACACGCTCGACCCGGAACGGCTGGGCGGCGTCGAAGACCGCTGCTTGCCCGTGGGAGGTAGTGAGGACGGCAAACTCGTCCGGGGGCAGGCGCCGCCACAGCTCCCAGAGGTACGTCTGGATTCCGCCGACTTTGGGAGGGAAGTCGTTCGTGACCAGCAGGTGCCTCATGCGACTGGGATACCGGCCGTCATTCCTCGGCGCCTGCCTCCACCTCCGGGCCGGGCCCGACCTTCATGCCATGCTCCTCCGCCCAGGTCCGGAGACCGCGCTCCTGCCGCCCCTGTTCCTCCTCGCGCTCCCGTTCCGTCTGCTGCTGGCGCTCACGGAACTGCGGGTCGAGGCGAAGGGTGAGGTAGGCAATCCCGCCGGCGGGAATGGGGAGCCAGAAGCTCACCAGCCGGTAGGCGATCACGCCAAGGGCCGCCACCTGCCCGGGCGCGCCATAGGCGGTGAGCGCGGAGGTGAGAACGACCTCGACGACCCCGAGGCCCCCGGGGGTGATGGGGATTGCCGCCACGATGTTCGCTATGCAGTAGGAGACGATGAGCGCGTCCGGCCCCAGGCGGTAGTGGAACGCCGCGACCATCACCCACAACGCGGCGGCATCGAACAGCCAGTTGGCGCTGGCCCAGACGACCGCCCGCAGCAGGAGGCTTCGGTTCGACACCATCACCTTGAGCTGGTCGGAAACCCGCTGCACCATCCGTACGACCGAATCCTCGTCGAGGAACCTCAGCCGGCGGGTGACGGCGTGGACGATCCTGAGGGCCCGCTCCTGGCCACGGGTCAGCGACAGGATCACGAAGCCGAAGACGCCGACGAGCAACGCCCCGAACAGGGCGGCGGTGATGTACAGCGTTTTGGGCAGCGCCCCGGACCCGAGACTCTGGTGGAGCGCCCGCAACGGGATCGAAGCGACCAGCCCGACCCACAGAAGGGCGTTGAGGACGGCGGCGGAGCCGACACTCTGGACGGCCAGCGTCAGGCCGGCATCCGCCTGGCTGTAGCCCATGTCGGTGAGGAGGCGGTAGCCGAGGCCGGTTCCGGCGGCCGACCCCCCCGGCAGCACCCGGGTGAGCGCGAGGGTCGACATGCCCACCTGGACCAGGCGGCGCAGCCGCGGCGGCTTGCCGAACTGGGAGACGATCGACCTCGTGAGCATGGCGTACGCCACGAGGGAGGCCGCCTCGAGAACGAGGCTGGCGGCGACGAAGGCCAGGTTGATGTGGGTGAGGAGGTTGAGCTTGCCCTTCTGCTGCGAGAGTTTGGGCAGGACGAGGAAGTAGAGAAGGACGAATGCAACGACGAGGCCGACAAGGCGGCGGACGGGCTTGGGGATCCGACGCCTGCCGCGGCGGCTTTTGGGCGTCAACGCCGGGGACGGATCTGGCGGCAGTCCCGCGCGGGCTCACCGGATCCCGCCCTCCGGCGGGACGCGGCTGACGAGCCTCCATCCGTGCTCACGACCCGGACCCTCCTGCCTCCCGGCCGGCGACCAGCTCCCGCCAGCGGTCACATTTGAACATACCCACGGAGCTACGGAAACGATGCCGCCCGGGCCTGGCACAGCCTCTGATCGCAACATGTCGTGTTGACAAGCGCTCCGGGACAGTGTATGTTGTGTCTTGCCCCGAGAGGCAGAGGGACTCCGGTCCCGAGGTTTCTCGGGGCACTTCATTTTCCGCCATCGCCTTGTCCTCCGGGCTCCCAACCAGACATCGACCCGTCGGAGTTTGCCTCGTCCGAACGACTCTATGGATGTGAGCGAGCACACAGCAGCCCAGGACCGCTCTGCCGATCCGGGAACGGCCCTTTTGGCGTTGTACGACTCGGCCCTCCCCCACGTGTACGGGTACCTGCTCTCCCGGTGCGGCAAAGCCGCCCTGGCAGAGGACCTGACCGCCGAGACCTTTCTGGCGGCGGTCGACGCCGTGCGGCGTGACGACTCCCCACCGGTCTCGACGCCCTGGCTGGTCGGCGTCGCCCGCCACAAGCTGGCCGACCACTGGCGCCGCCGGGCCAGGGAGGAGCAGCACCTCAGCTCGGTAGCCGCCGACTGGGACGACGAGGAGCCGGACGATCCCTGGGATGCCCATCTCGACGCCGTGCGTGCCCGCGACACGCTGGCCTGCCTGTCGCCACCGCACCAGGCCGCGCTCACGCTTCGCTACCTCGACGACCTTCCGGTGCCGGAGGTGGCCGACCTGCTGGAACGCAGCATCCATGCAACGGAGGGGCTGTTGGTGCGCGCCCGGAGTGCCTTCCGTCGCGCCTATGAAGCCGGGGAGGAGCGAGATGACTGATCCCCTCGAGTCCCTCCCCCTGCCGCCCAGCCCGGTCGATCCCGACCCGGCCTTCGCCGCCCGTCTGCGAGCCCGCATGACCCGTGCACTCGCCCTGCCCAAAGGAGTCACCGTGTCCAACCTCACCCTCAATGTGCAACCCGAACCCGACGTCGCCATGACACGAGAGGGGACGCCCTCGGTCGTATCCGGCGGAGTTATCCCCTACCTGATCGTGTCCGACGCCCGGCACGCCCTCGACTGGTACGTCGAGGCCTTCGGCGCCCGGCGCCGTGGCGAGGCGATCGTCATGCCCGACGGGCGCATCGGCCACGCCGAGATCGACGTGGCAGGCGGCGTTGTCTACCTTGCCGATCCCTCGCCCACCAGCCGGGTGGCCCCGCCGGAGCCCGGAGAGTTCGCACGGGTCAGCCTGACGGCACAGGTCCCCGACCTGGACCGCTTCGTCGACCGGGCGGTCGCCGCCGGGGCCGACCTCGAGCGAGCCCCCGAGGAGACGCCCTCCGGCGTGCACGGGGTCATCGTCGACCCCTTCGGCCATCGCTGGCTGCTCTCGTCACCCGCTCCGGCGCCGGGGCCTGGAGGGCGCGAGGATGCCGGCATGCGGGAGGGTGACGTCGCCTATGCCTCGCTGCTCGTCCCGGACCTGGGGCGGGCGAAGGCCTTCTTCGGAAGCGTCCTCGACTGGACCTTCGGTCCGGGCAGCAGCGAGCAGGGCGCGCAGGTGGAGGGGCTCTCGATGTCGCACGGCCTGTGGGGAGGCCAGGAGCGCAGCAACCTCCTGCTGTGCGTCGCCGTGGATGACGTCGACACCGCAGTCGAGCGCGTGTGGGCCGCCGGGGGCCGGGTTGAGGAGCCGACCGACGAGCCGTACGGGCGCCTCGCCAACTGCGTCGACGACCAGGGGATGGCCTTCTCGCTCTTCACGCCGCCGCCCGGGACCCCGTCTCCCCGCGGGCCGCTCAACGGCGAGCGCCACGGGGACCTCTCGTACCTCACGCTCGAGGTCGTCGACTCCGCCCGCACCCGAAGGTTCTTCGGCGAGGTCCTCGGGTGGCGCTTCAGCCCGGGCCGCGTCGAGGACGGCTGGAACGTGGAGGGGGTTGTGCCGATGAGCGGTCTGCATGGGGGCCATGCCGTGGACACCACGCTCCCGATGTACCGCGTGGACGACGTCGCCGCCGCAGTCGAGCGGGTGCGAGCCGCCGGGGGCACAGCAACCGATCCCGTTGCCCAGCCATACGGCCGGACGTCGGAGTGCGTGGACGACCAGGGGACCCGCTTCTACCTGGGGCAACTCTGACGGCCCCCCTGGAGAAGCTGCGCAGCCTCTGCCTCGCCCTGCCCGGCGTCACCGAGCGGCTGAGCCATGGCGAGCCGGCGTGGTTCGCCGGCGACAAGAAGCTCTTCGTCACGCTCTCCAATCACCATCACGACGACCGGGTCGGGTTCTGGTGCGCCTGCGAGGCCCCCGAGCGCGACGCCCTCGTGGCATCGGACCCCGAGCGGTACTTCGTGCCTCCCTACGTTGGCCACCGGGGATGGCTGGGGGCCTGGGTGGACGTGCCGGTGGACTGGGAGGAACTCGGCGAGATCGTCACGGAGGCCTTCCGCCTCATCGCCCCCCGCCGCCTCGTGGCGGAGTTGGAGGGCCTGGGCTGAGGGATGCGGCCGTCGCCCGGTGACGCTGGGCAGTCTGGGTGAGGTACTCGGCCACGTCGTCGGCCCGCCGGCGCTTGCCCAGGAAGTGGGACCAGTTCGCCTTCTGCACCGCCCAGGCCTTCACGGGGCTGCGGTCCGTGCGCAGCACGATGACACCCCTGGAGCCGGGCAAGGCGCCCTCGACCTGGCGCCAGGGGACCGTGACCCGCCGCAACGGGTTCCGGATCACCACCCCCTCGTCGGTGGCCGCCAGCGAGGGGTGGAGACCGTAGCGCCACCCCCCGACGGCGAACAGGCCGGCGAGGGCGGCGAGGTCCGAATGGTGGTGCAGGGCAAGGTAGGCGGCCACGGCCATGCCGCCGAGCACGAACACGAATCCCGCCGCAAGGCCAGCCCGGTTCGGCCGCCAGATCCGCCGTATCGTGGGATTCGTCATGGAAGGTCTTCGAGTGTCGCGCACGGTCGTCATTCCGCTCGGGGAACTCGAGCTCCGCTTCTCGCGCAGCGGGGGGCCGGGCGGCCAGAATGTGAATACCCGGAGCACCCGGGTCGAGGTCGTCTTCGACGTGGCCGGCTCGCCCTCGCTCGGCCCCCGCCAGCGGGCCAGGGTCCTCTCCAAGCTCGCCGGCCGCCTGGATACCGAGGGAAACCTCCGGGTGGTGGCCTCGGAGGAGCGCAGCCAGGCGCAGAACCGCGAGCTGGCGCTCGGACGGCTCCGGGACCTCCTGGCCGAGGCCCTGCGCCCCGATCCCCCGCCCCGGCGCCCGACGAAGCCTTCGAAGGGTTCGGTCGAGCGGCGGCTGGCCAGCAAGCGGGCCCGGGGCCGCATCAAGCGGGAGCGCTCGTCGGTCCCCGAGGACTAAGGCGTGATCCGCTGCTCCCACGTCCGGCGAGCCAGCGACGAGGAACACGCCGACGTGCGCCATCCAAGGCTCCAGAACGCTATTCTATAAACGTTTGAGCGTTTTCCGCCCCCATAGGGGCGGGATTTACTCAAACGCCTAGCGGCGGCCTTATCTAAGGCCACCGGCCCCACCTTTGAACCGAGGTCGGCGGATGCTGCATCATCGTCTTCACCTGGACCCACAACCCTGGAGCCACCATGACCGAGGACGCAACACCGCTCGCCGCCACGAATCTGCTCATCGGCATCGACGACACCGACAGCGAGGGCGGCAAAGGGACCGGCTCCCTGGCGCGCGGCCTCCTCGCCTCCCTGGACGAGCGACGGATCGGGGCCGCCCTCGGCGCAACCCGTCATCAACTGCTGCTCGATCCGAGCATTCCCTTCACGGCAGAGAACACGAGCCATTGCCTCGCCCTGAAGGCCAGTCACCGCCTGGAGGTCGCGGCGATCGCCGAGATGGTGGTCGAGTTCGTGGAGGCGGAGGCTGCCCCCGGGTCTTCGCCCGGCATCGCGATTGTCCGGGACGCCTCCTGGGAGGACCCCTCCGTGACGAGCCGGCTCGTTGCCTTCGGGGAGAGCGCCAAGACCGAGGTCCTCGATGCCGAGTCGGCCACAGGCCTCGCCGCCGACCTGGGTATCCACCTGTCGGCCCACGGCGAGAGCAACTGGGGCGTCGTGGGCGCGCTGGCAGCGGTGGGCCTGCACCTGTCCGGGGACGACGGGCTGTTCACCTGGATGCCGGGCATCCGCGACGTCACGGGGCAGGTCTCCTACCGCCAGCTCCGGTTCCTGGTCCCCATCGACGCGGCCCTGGACCCCAGCGGCCGGGAGCCCGCCCTCGACGACCTGATCGAGCTGGGCGACTGGGTGCGGCCGGTCCTCACCGGCGGCCGGTGCATCCTGCTCCTCGATCCCCCGGTGGCGTCAACCGCGCAAGCCGGCGGGTTCGGAGCCCGCCCGAAGCCGGTCAACAAGTGGCAGGTGGCGTCCCGGGAGGTCGTCAAGGCCCACTGAGGAGGCGACGGAGCACGGCGGCGATCTCCGGCAGGGTGCGGTCCTCGGCGGCGATGTCCATCACGAGGGCGTAGACATCGTCATTGGAGGCCGCCGTGGCCGCGACGCCGTTGAGCTCCAAGAACACTGCAGTCGCCAGCCACCCGAGACGTTTGTTGCCGTCGACCAGCGCGTGGTTCTTGAGGATCGACTGCAGCAGTGCTGCTGCCTTCCGCCAGATGTCGGGGTAGGCGTCCTCTCCGGAGACGCTCGTCTGCGGCCGTGCCGCCGCTGAGCCGAGGAGACCCACATCCCTTATCGGTGGCGGCTTGCCCAGCAGGGTCGTGGCGAGGGCGATCAGGTCCTCGACGTCGAGGTACTCGACCTCTCGCTCATCGTCCAAGACGCTCGAGTGCGTCGGCGTGCGCCTCCATCACCCGCTTCGCTGCGGCCGACACCCGGTCCCGGTGGCTCCCGTGGGCGACGTAGTCCCGCACCGCCCGGCGTGCAGCCTCCTGCATCGAGATGCCCTCGACCTCGGCGCGTTCCCGAAGTGCCGTCTGCTCGTCCTCGGTGAGTCGTAATGTCATCGCCATGCCGTCATGGTATCAGGCTGATACCAAGGGGTGCCGGCGGTCCGGCGCTACGGGGCTTTTCCGCAGTCCGCTCCCACCCTTGCCTGATCGGTGACGAACGTTGCCGTCTCGGCATCGAACTCGCCCGCGGCTCCGCTCGCCGTCTTGTAGCAGACGAAACTCCAGCGAGCCAGGTAGACGGTGACGTCGCCGCCGTGGCCCGGAACGCTGTACACGTTCTGCGAGCCGCCGGCGTTGGGACGCTCGAAGATGAGTATTCCCTGCTGCCGGTCCTTGGGGGACGTGCCGCCCATGAAGAACTCGTACTTGGACAGATCGCTGCTCCCGGCAGGCTCGACGACCCAGCAGTCGTGCAGCTGATCCTGCATGGCTACCGGACCCGGGAACGGGACCTGGGAGCACGGAGTGGGCGTTCCGGGGTTGGGAGGTACGGTTGGGATGATCGCGGCGGCAGCCTGCAGCGGCCGCGAGGGTGGCATGGTGGCTTGGGCTGCCGGCGAGGAGCCCGGAGCCACCAGGGTGGCGACATGGGCGCCGCAGGCAGTCAGGGCCGCCACGGCCGTGAGCCCGATGAAGCTGACAGTTGTTCGACGCATGTGGTGGACCATCGCTTTCTCGAGCGGGCTGGCGGACCTGATCAACAGGTCTTCGACAAACTGTGGATCAAGGTCAGGTAGCTGGGAGACTGGTGCGCACCAGCGACGAAGTCGGTATAGGCCTGGTTGGCGTTCGGCTCGTTGCCGCCGGTTCCGCATCCCCACATGACGCCCGTGTACGAGATCTGCGCTTTTCCAGCCGAGGCGGCCGCCTGGTTCAGGTCGTTGTAGATGGCGGGCCAGGTGTTGTCGTAAATCTGGGGATACGAGTTGGCACCCGGCCAGCCGTAGTAGACCGCGTACATCTGGGAGGGAGCCCAGCCGTGATCGATGGGTGAGTTCCAGCAGCTCGATGTTGCGCAGGTGCCGTAGTACGCGCCGTCCGCTCCATAATTGAGCTGCGTGCTGAGGGTGGCGCGCTTGTTCAGCCAGCCGACGAGCCATCCAGAGACTTCGTTGGGCTTGTCCCAGCTTGTTTCGGCGTCAATGCCTCCGGCAACGACGTAGTGGGCGTTGTAGCTGCCTGAGTTCAAGTAGTTGGCGTAGACCACGGTTTGGTTGACGAGATCCTCGTACAGGCCCTCCGCCGCGACCCGGTAGTTGTCGGTCGTATTGGACGAGGTTCCGTTCGAGGTGGTGACGCAGAGGACAACGTAGCCACTGCCACGGTGAGCGGGGTTCTGCTGGAAACCGTAGAGCCACCACTGCACGGCGTGGGCGACGTTGTAGGTCGCCTGGCATCCCCCGCCGTACGTGAGGAAGCCACTGCCCCCACTGCTGGTGATGCACACCTGCCCGGCCTGCAGGAAGACGACCTGCGGCCCCGAAGGAGCGTTGTAGCCCTCGTTGTAGATGCCGCCGCCCGAACTGGCGAGGTCTGCAGCGGTGACATACCAGGAATGGCTTACGGGACCGACATAGGCGCTTGCGGACGGGGCCAGGGCGACGAGGGCTGACCCTGCGATTGCCAGGCTGGCCACGAGCCCGATGAAGCGGGGTGTAGGGAACGCGCGCCGCATGAGACCTCCAAGCCGCTGAGTGGGGACTGCTAAGAGCGGGAACCTTCGACCTTCGAGCATCTGGCTGGCGACCCTAGCTGAGCCGCATGAACGCCAGGCGGCGCCAACCTGAACGATCTGGGTGGGTCGCTTGGCTACAGTGTCGGTTCGCCCCGTCTCATGGTTGAAGGTTCTGGCGTACGCGTTCTGCGTAGTGTCGTTCTCTAGCCTTGCGTGAAACTCCCGACGTCGATCGTGGAAGGCGAGGCCGCATTGTTGCAATGCGGGATCAACCCGATGGGCGGCGTCACCGTGATGGACGCCGTTGCAGACGGCAGGATCGCCTTGGCCCCAACGGGACCGGGATCGGTCCCACACCAGTTGAACCACTGCACGAGGACGGAGGCGGGGGCCGAACGAGGAGCAAGGAGGACGCGGGTTGCCGGGAGGGGAGCGACACTTGGTTGTGCCGCAACGACGTTCAGACGCTGGCCGTGCTGGTCGAACAGCTCGATGGTGGGCTGCCCTTCGACGAAGCAGGAGTCCTTGCCGACATTCACGAACGAGACTCCACCTGCCATCGATCCACCCGCTCCCTGCCAGCTCCCCTGTGCCTGGAGACTGCTCGCCTGGCAGGCCGGTGTGGTCGTGGAAGAGGGGCTCGCCGGCGTCCCGGTGCTGGAGGGACCCGGCGTGGGCGGAAGGGTGGGTCCTGGGACGGACGAACCTGCCGGAAACAGGGTTGTCGGCCCCCCAACGTTGACCTTCGTACTCGTCGGTGACCGCGTGACGAACACGGCGGCCAGGACGGCCAGCAGCAGCACCACCCCTGCCCCGCCGAGGCGAGCGTTCCGCCGGTGGGAGCGGAGGCGACGGCCGCGGTCCTTCGCCTCGGCCAAGAGCGCCTCGACCCGACCGTCGTGATCAGAGAAATGAGCCATCGGTGTCACCTCCTAGGGATTCGGGGCCGAGGACTGCCCGGAGACGGGTCAGTCCTCGATGAAGATGGGTCTTGACGGTGCCGGTTGAAAGACCCAGCACGGCAGCGACTTCACGTTCCGGCAGGTCCACGAGGTAGCGCAGGGCAACTGCCTCCCGTTGCCGTCGGGGCAGCCGGAGGAGGGCTTGAACGAGCGTTCGGCGAAGCACGACCTCGTCCTCACTCGATGCGTAGGGATCTGCCGGCTGAGGCCGGGGCTCGCCCCGATCGGCGTGCTTCAGGGCCTCATGGAATGCGACCTTGAGCACCCATCCATCCCGGTACGGTAATTCCCTCACCCGCTTCCACCGGGCAAAGGCGATGGCGAAGGCCTCGAGCGCCGCGTCCTCCGCGTTCTCGGGTCCCACCACCCTGCGGGCAATGGTCACGGCGCGGGGAAAACAGGCCCGGAACCATTGGTCGTACTCAGCCTCTGGATCTTCTGTCATCTCTGGCATCATGCCTACTAAAGGGCTCGAGAGGCACAAAAGGTTGACAAGAACCCGAAGATTCTTTTGGGAGTGAATCGTTAGCCGGCTAACCGGCGCCCCGCGTCAGAGCAGACCGGATCGCATCTGCTGCTTGAAGAAGTGGGCGTCGGCGACCGCCTCCCCCGCCGCCCCCTGGGCGGTTTCACCGAAGCGCCGCAGGATCTCGTCGTAGACATCGAGGGCCGCCGGAACGAGGCCCAGCGCCACGAGGATCATGCCCTGCTTGACGAGAGCGGTCGCCACCCACTCCTGCAGGGCCGGTGCCCGAGCGTCGCCGAAGCGGACCAGCACGTCGTCGTAGGCCTCGAGGGCCTGGTTGACCCGGCCCATGGCGACCAGCGCCACGCCCTTCTTGATGAGGGCGCTGGCCACCCACTCCCGTAGGGTCGCCTCGCCGGCGTCCCCAAAGCGGGAAACTATCTCGTCGCACGCCGCCACGGCCGCGCTGGCGAGACCCATTGTCGAGAGGATGGAGGCCTTGGCGAAGAGGCCATCCGCTACCCGCTCGAGCAGGGCCGCCTCCCGTGCGTCGCCGAAGCGCACGACGATCTCCGCGTAGGCATCCAGGGCGGCGTTGGGGAGGCCTCGCTCCGTCAGGACCGCACCCTTGTCGAGAAGGGCGTCGGCTACCCGCTGGCGCAGGACTGCGTCCCGGGCGCTGCCAAAACGGGCAACGATCTCATCGAAGGTGGCCAGCGCGTCTTCGAGGCGACCCGACCCGCGCAGGGCCGCGGCCTTCCCCTTCAGAGCCTCGGCGACCTGTCCCTTCGATGTGCTATCAGAAGCCTGGCCGAACCGGTTGAGGAACTCGTCGTAGGCACGCACCTCCTCCTCGACCCGGCCCAGGGCACCGAGCGCCACGGCACGGCCGTGGAGAGCTCCGGCCACGGCCTCCATCGAGGCCGCCTCCCGGCCCTCGTCGAAGCGCTCCAGGAACGCGTCGTACGCCTCGAGGGCCTCGTCTGGACGGCCCATCGATCCCAAGATCGCCCCCTGGCTGAAGAGCGCCCGGCCCACCTGCTCCCGCACCCGCACTTCCTCCGCCTCGTCAAAGCGTGACTGGACGTCCTCGTAGGTCTTCAGGGCCTCCGTGCCGCGACCCACCTCCGCCAGGATTTCGCCCTTGGCAACCAGCGCCCGGGCGACGTGCTCCTGCAAGGGCGCTTCCGGCGCCTGCCCGAAGCGGGCAAGCACGTCGTCGTAGGCCGCAAGCGCCTCGTCTGGACGCCCCGCAGAGCTCAGCAGCAGCCCCTTGGCGACGAGGGCGTTCGCCACCTGCTCCCGCAGGCCTGGATCCGGCGCGTCACGGAAGCGGGACAGGACCTCTTCGTAGGTCCGGAGCGCCGTCAGGACCCGGCCCTGCGAGGTTAGCACCGCCGCCTTGTTCGCCAGGGCTTTGGCTGCCCACTCGACCACCCGTCCCGTCGACGTGGCAGAGCGCGCAATGACCTCCTCGTAGGCCCGGATCGCATCGGCGGACCGGCCGAGAGCGGCCAGCGCCAGACCCTTGCTCACCAGCGACTTGGCGACGAGTTCCTGCAGGGCCGCCTCGGAGGACCGACCGGCGCGCGCCACGACCTCGTCGTAGGCCCCGATGGCATCGGCGGACCGGCCGAGGGCCGCCATCGCAAGGCCCCTGCTCAGGACCGACTTGGCGACCAGTTCCTGAAGCGCCGCCTCGGAGGAGCCGCCGAAGCGAGCGACGAGCTCGTCGTAGGCCCCGATCGCATCGGCGGGCCGGCCGAGCGCTCCGAGAGCGACCGCCTTATTGAACAGCGACTTGGCCACCGCTGCCCCGAGGGCCCGGTCCTCGGCATCGCCGAAGCGCCGCCCCACCTCGTCGAAGGCCTCCAGGGCCTCCTGGGGCCGGCCCATGGAGGCCATGACCGCTCCCTTGTTGAAGAGTGATTTTGCAACCTGCTCGCGGACCGGCGGGTCGGAGGATCCGGTGAACTCCGCGATCACCTGGTCGTAGGCGGCCAGGGCCTCGGTGGAGCGGCCCAGCGCCGCGAGCATCAGACCCCTGCCGGACAACGACTTTGCCCGCAACTCGGGGACAGCCAACCCGCGATCGGGGCCGAGACGGGCCAGAACGCCTTCGAAGGACTGCAAAGCGTCCTGGGGGCGGCCCAAGCCCGCCAGCACCTCACCCTTGTTGAACAACGCCGCCGCCGCAGCCTCCCGAAGGGCGGTCCCCTCCTGTCCCTCGAGGCGCGCAACGACTCCCTCGTAGGCCGCGAGGGCCTCCTCGGGCGAGCCCATGGCCCGCGCAGCGGCTGCCTTTCCGAAGAGCGCCTGGGCGACGAGTTCCTCGTCACCCTGCTCGGGGACATGACCAAGGCGGGACAGTGCCGTGTCGAACGCCTCGTGGGCACTTGGGCCCGACCCCAGCCGGAGGAGGGCCTCCCCTTTCCTCACGAGGGCCGTGACGACCTGCTCCCGATCGGAGCCTTCCGGGGCCTCGCCGTACCGGGTGAGGAACTCTTCCCAGGCGGCAACCTCCTCGTTGATCCGTCCCAGACCCCGCATGGCCAGAGCACGGCCGACAAGCGCCCGGGCAACAACGTCGCCCGGAGCTGCCTCCGCGCAACTGTGCACGGCTCCGTCGAATGCCTCCAACGCCTGGACGTGGCGCCCCATGTCCAGCAGAACGAGGCCGAGATGCAAGCGTGCCTGGCACGAGGTCGCAGGCGACGCCTCGGTCGCCGCCTTCGTCCAGGCATCGACTGCCGCCTCGGGGAAGCCTCGGAGACGGGCGGCGACTCCCACGGAGAAGGCGTCATCCTCCGTGGCTCTCGCGATCACGAAGGTCCAGGTCGTCTCCGGGATGGTCCGCAGCCGTTCGTCCACATCAGGTCCGCGGCCGTCCACCCAGTCGCGGACCGCATCGTTGATCTCCCAAGCTTCTCTATCGCCTCCCTCTCCCGCCATGAGGAGGGCGGCGTTGCTCTCGGCCCTCTCCCGTCCACGCCCCAGGGCGCTGGCAAAGTCCTGCTGCGCCTCGACGTCGAGCGCTCCGTAGCGTTGCAGGTACATCGTGGAAAGCTCCTGCAACTCGCCCTCGGTGACGGATCGCGGCAAGCCGGTCCGGCCCCAGTCGAGTGCCGCCGCGACAATCGAGGACAGCTCGGGGTCCGCCTTGAGGGAAGCCTTGAACCGGTCGATCAGCTCGGGGCTTGAGGCGAAGTGCTGGCCAATCCCGGCGGTGAAGTCCTGCTCCGGGTAGAGGCGGGCGGCGAACTCCCGCTCCGCGGGGCTGATCCCGGACGGAACCGTGACCTGGAGGGCGGAGCCGAGGATCTCGCGCAACGACCGGCCGATCTCCCCGGTCGCGCCGAGCAGCAGCTCGTACTCGGTGAGGGTGAGGGTCGCCAGGACCACGACCCCATTACCCTGTGGACCCTTCGCCCGCAGGTTGTCGAACAGGGCTTGGCCGACTCCCGCAACGACCAGGTACCGGGCCAACCCGTCGAGCCAGAGCAGGGAAGGACGACCATCTTCGGCCCCCGGGCCGTCAGCGAGCAGCTCGGGCACGGCTCGTGGTGAGGCCGGGACGATGAGAAGGGGCTCCGGCTCCATACGGGTGGCCGCGGCGAATGCCGTCCGCGACTTCCCGGCCTTGGAGGAGCCCGTGACAAGCACGAACCGACTCGTGGCAAGGGCCTCGTCGAGCCACGGATCGACATCTCGCGGGATGTAGGGGGGAGGCGCGTTGCCCACGCGGTATTCGCGGGCGATCGCGGACTCCTGGATGCCCAGCCCGGACCGGAAGGGATGCAGGCCCCGAACAGGCGGGGGGGGTGACAGCCTCAGGAGCGGGTGGAACTCTTCCCGCTGGTCCGCGATCTTCGGGCTCTTCGTGCTCTCGAGGCTCTCAGGGCTCTCCGGGCTCTCAGGGCGCGGCGCCGCCTGCGGTGGGTCTTCACCATGCGACCGCTTCCGGATCAGGCTCCAGCGCATGGGACCGAGATGGCCCTAGTGCCCGGCGCCCACGTGGACAGCAGAGGTCACCGTCCTACCACGGAAGGAAGTGTGGGCAGCCGGCAAGCGAGCCCAGAACGGGGTCTCTCGCAGGGGCCGGCATGCCCACCACCGACTCGAACCGAGGAAGCCGGCAGCCTCCCCGGAAGGGGTCCCCCTACGACCCTTCCTGTGCCGTCCGCACCGAGGTTGGCAGCTCACCGGGACGCCGCGGGACGCGATCTCCCTCGCGCTGGACGAAGCTCTCCAGTGCCAGCTTCGCTTCGTGCAGCTCCACATCCTTTCGAGCAAGCGCTAACTCCGTTCGTTGTAGGCGCTCCTGAAGCTCTGCGATCTGGCTGGTCTGGCTCGTCGCCTGGAGCCCCCGCGAGAGCAACTCGGCCACGGCTGCCGCGACCGACCTGCCATTCGCGCCGGCAAAGGCGTCGATGGCTCCCTTCGTTTCGGATGGTACTCGTGCATACAGGACCTCTGACATGAGGCGTATGCTAAGCACCGCAGACACATTGTGCAAGCACACGGGCCGGGGTTCGCAGAATGCCGGTAGGCAGCGCCAAGGCGCTTGGTGAACGACCGCAGGCTCGGCGGCCGAGGGATGGGGGCTCGCAGGGTCTGGCGTCCATCCACGCCCACCCCAAGCCCCGCAGCCCGCTCAGCGACCTGACCCGGCTCATTGCAGCGTGTACCAGGCGCGATACCCTTCCGCATTGGGGGGATCCGAACGTCACCGCCGCCTCTCAGCACGACGCCGGCTGGAGGCTCGACAGCGCGTACGTCTGCTGGAAGGACCTCTCCTGCGACCTGGCATCGCCTCGTGGACTGTCCGCAAGGGCAGGGTCAGCACCTAGGGGGAATCCTCATGCCTCGATTTCTTGTGGATATGGGCTCGATAGTCCATTCCGTCGATGCAGCTAGCTACCACATCAAGGACGGTTTTGTAACGTTCGAGAACGGCGACGCCGTACCGGTCGCCTCGTTTGCCACCATCCACGTCAGGAAGGTGGAACGGGAGGGCGCGGTCATCGAAGCCGCGAAACCCCATCCGCCGCAGGAGCCGGGCTTGGCGTCGGGCGGGGGATCTGGCCAGTGGGTGACGCCGGGTTTCGGGTGGCAGAAACCAGCGCCGCCCTCCGAGGCCAACGCAGTCTCCTCGTGGCCGCCGGGCAGCCAGCCTGTGGAGGCGCAGCCCTGGGAGCGCTGGACAGACGTGTGGCGGCCGGCACCGGACCTGGCAACGCCACTGGACCTGCCATCGCCCGTCCCCGACGAGCACCCGGCAGGCCAGGTCCTCGACGCTCCCAGTGGGGGCGCGTCGCCCGGCCCCCCCGTCGAAGCCCAACGACCGTCGGCCTCCGAGGACGGGGGTCCCGGATCAGCAGGCCGGGGAGCTGAGGATTGGGCGAGCGGTCGGGACGCGAATGCCGCGGACACGGGTGACTGGTGGATCGTCGACAACCCCCCTGTCACCGAAGCGGACCCCCACCAGTGGTGGATCGTGGACGACACGCCGACAGGCGAACCGGCCCCGGCGGCAGCCCCCGAGGAGGTTGTTCCGGGATCGGAGGTCTCGCAGCCGACCGGGGGTCCGGAGGAGGAGGGAAAGCCTCCACGGGGCCCGAGGAGACGGCGTGAACGGGACGCTCAATCCGGCTGGGCGTCGTCCCTGACTGCGAAGAGGACCCGTCCGGCCCGGTCCGGCGAGAAGGAGGCACCGCTCTCACATCAGCTGAGGGCCCGCCGGATGTGGGACACGGAGGAGACGGATCCCGTGGCAGGCGAGGCCAAGGGGGCGTCCCCCGCCCCCGAGCAGGAAGAGGTCGGAAACGTCCTGCGGCTGCCCGTCGAGAGCCCTGCCGAAGAGGCTGCGGATGGCAGGCCGCCGGAGGCCAAGTCCCATGGGAACCCTTTCACGGTGGTCTCGTCCTTCGGGAGCACCGCACCGGAAACCGCGCGGTCGGAAACCGTCGCCTCGGACGCCGCCGCCGCCCAGGAGGTCGGCCCGGAAGACTCCGGACCGGCAGAGCCGGAGAACGTCTCGCCGGCCCTGAAGGACCTTCTCGACGTGGCAGCGGTGCAGGCGGCGGTGGATGCCATTGTGGACGCCGCCGTTCGAGGATCGACGAGTGGGCCGAACGACGACCTGGAGTGATCCTCGTGGGCCCGTTCTCTTTGCTCCGGCGTGCATTCTCAGGGGGAGCATCGTGCCCAGGGCGCGCCTCCCATCCAACATCAGGCCCCCCGCGAGAGGGGCTCTAAAACTATCGATAGCTTTTACTATTAGATAGGTTCCTATATAATTAGATCGTGGATCTGACTGACCCCACGCGTGCACTCACGCCAACCCTGGACGGCCCCGTCCTCGCTGTCCTTGCGCTATCCGGTCGTCCTCTCACGGTTGGTCAGATAGCGGCTCAGGCTGCCCGAGGCTCGGAGATTGGCGTCCGCCGGAGCGTGACTCGTCTCGTTCGGCAGGGCATCGTGACGGCAACCCAGATGGGGCGCAACCAGGTTCATGAGTTGAATCGCGACCACATCGCCGCTGCGGCGGCGGAGCATCTCGCCGGTCTGAGGCTCGAACTCTGGAGACGCCTGCGGGAAACCCTGGGCAATTGGGAGCCGAAGCCGGTCTACGCCTGCGCATTCGGGTCAGCAGCTCGGGGCGACGGTGGACCGGACAGTGATATCGATGTCCTGCTCGTTCACCGGCCCTTCCCGGGCGACAAGCCCCCCCCGAACAGGCAGGAGGGCCTCGCCGGCAGGCTGAGCGAAGCGTTGATAACACTGGGAACGACCCGCATGACAGGCGCCGAAGCGGAGACGTGGCAGTCCCAGGTTGACGACCTCCACACAAAGGTTCGACGTTGGACCGGCAACCCGCTGCAGGTCGTGGATGTCTCCTTCTGGCAATGGGCGAGCCCGAGTCGGACCGAACCAGCACTGTTCGCTGAGATAGACCGGGATGGCATCACGCTTGCGGGAGCAACCATCCCACGGCTCGCGAAGGTGCTGTAAAGCTCGTGGCGGGGACACGGGCCGCACCGTGCGGGGCGAACGAGGCAAGGGCGCGTCTGCGAACCGCAGAGGCCTACTTGGAGACGGCCGAACTCGTACTCGGCGAGGCGGGCAGGCGGGAGTTCTCGAATGTCGCCACGGGCCTCGCCGTGCTGGCCGGTATCGCAGCATCGGATGCGATCTGCTGCGTCCGCCTCGGTTGTCACCACCGAGGCGACGACCACCGAAGTGCGACAGGCCTGCTTGAACAGGCCACACCGGACGGCAAGAAACTCGCCACGTCTCTCGTCAGGCTCGTGACCGTGAAAGACACAGCCCACTACGGCGTAAGCCTGATCGACGCCCGTATGGCCGGCAACGCCACTCGGTGGGCAGGGCACCTCGTCGAACGCGCTCGCGAGGAGGTGGAGCGCTAACCGCCTCGTGTTGACAACCCAGGTTTCCTACGTTCGAGAGAACCTGACCAGCCGACCTCCTCGCACAAATCCATCGGGCAGATCGACGTGGAATGGAACGGACATCGAAGTTGCCCGGCGAACTGCATGCGAGGGGTCACGGGCCATGACTCATCGCGGCACCGATGAGTTCTCGGGCGCTCCAACGTTTCACCTTTGAGACGTCGGCCCCAACAACGGAGGTGAGATGAGCAAGCTCCTGGAAGGCAAGAACGCAATCATCTACGGCGGCGGAGGGGGCATCGGCGGCGGCGTCGCACGCACCTTCGCCCGGGAAGGCGCCCACGTCTTCCTCGCCGGACGGACGCGCGACAAGCTCGACGCCATTGCGGACGACATCACGGCCTCCGGTGGCTTGGCGGACATCGCCGTCCTCGACGCCTTGGATGAGCGGGCTGTCGACGAGCACGTCGGGGACGTCGTCTCGAAGGCTGGCAGCGTCGACGTGTCGTTCAACCTCATCAACCGCGGCGACGTCCAGGGGATCCCGCTGGTCGAGATGAAGACGGACGACCTCTTGCGTGCGGTGGTCAACGGACTCCAAAGCAACTTCCTGACCGCGCGGGCCGCGGCGAGGCGCATGATCGAGCAGGGCTCCGGGGTGATCCTTCACCTGAACAGCGCATCGGGAGCCGGGGCCATGCCCGGCATGGGCAGCACGGGACCGGCGGATGCGGCGACGGAGGCGTTCATGCGGTACCTGGCGGCCGAGGTGGGACCACACGGCGTGCGCGTCTGCGGCATCTGGACGGCTGGCGTCGCCGAGACTCTGACGAGGGAGAAGCTCACGGCCGTGGGCGGGGAGGGCGTGCCGGACCCGCAGACGCTCGTCGAGATGATCGGGGGCATGGCCGCGCTTCGCCGGGCACCGAGGCTGGCCGACGTCGCCGAGGTGGCTGCGTTCCTTGCGTCCGACCGGGCCGCGGGCATGACCGGGACGATGGCGAACGTGACGTCCGGGCTGACACTCAGGTAAGAGAGGCTACGACCCACCCACCACACCAAGGAGGCTGCACGATGGACTGGAAACTCGAACTTGTCATGGTTCCCGTCTCGGACGTGGACCGTGCCAAGACCTTCTACACCGAGAAGGCAGGCTTCAATCTGGACGTCGACCACCGCGCCGGCGAGGAGTTTCGCGTGGTGCAGATGACACCGGCGGGCTCAGCCTGCTCGATCGCTGTCGGGATCGGGATCACGAAGGCGGCGCCCGGCTCGGCCCAGGGCCTGCACCTGGTCGTCTCCGACATCGACGCCGCGCGTTCCGAACTCGCTGGGCGCGGGGTCGACGTCAGCGAGGTCCAGCACTTCGAGTCCGGCGGGATGGTCCCGGGGCCGGATCCCGAGCGCCGTGACTATGGCTCCTACGCCTTTTTCAGCGACCCCGACGGCAACAGCTGGGCCGTGCAGGAGGTCAGGCGAGGCGAGCCGGGGGCATGACCGCGAGGGCGGGGAGTCTCCCTCCAGTGGACGAGCCGGCCTTCGAGGCCCTCGCGCAGCGGCACCGCCGCGAGCTTCACGTGCACTGCTACCGGATGCTCGCTTCCTTCGACGAGGCGGAGGATGCCGTGCAGGAGACGTTCCTTCGTGCGTGGCGGAACCGTCAACGGTTCGAGGGTGACTCCTTGCTCCGTGCGTGGCTGTACCGGGTCGCGACCAACGTCTGCCTGGACATGATCCGGAGCCGATCTCGGCGCGTGGCCCAGCTGAAGTCGTTCGCGGAGGTTCCGTGGCTCCAGCCGTACCCGGACCGGTTGCTGGACGAGATGGCACCGACGGACGACCAACCGGACACCGTCGCCGTGGCGCGGGAGACCATCGAACTGGCGTTCCTCGCTGCCATGCAGGTTCTTCCGCCTCGCCAGCGGGCTGTGCTGATCCTGCGCGACGTGCTGGGGAGGCCGGCCACTGAGACGGCGTCGCTCCTCGACACCAGCGTCGCCGCGGCCAACAGCGCGCTGCAGCGAGCGCGGGCGACGATGCAGGAGCACCTGCCGTCGCGCCGCCTCGAGTGGTCAGCCTCCGAGCCGAGCGCAGAGGAACGCGCGCTCCTGGAGCAGTTCATCGACGCGCATGAGCGGTGCGACGCGGCCGCTGCGGTGGCGATCGCGTCCAAGGACATCCGCATCACGATGCCGCCGGCCCCGTACTGCTTCGAAGGGACCGAGGCCATCACGCCCCTCCTCGACCGCGCCTTCGGCGTCGACCGGGACGGCGACTGGCGGCTCGTCCCCACGATGGCCAACCGCATGCCGACCGCCGCGAGCTACCTCAGGCGTCCCGGCGACACCGAGTTCCGCGCGTTCAAGTTCGACGTCCTGCGCATCGAGGGTGGAACGATTGCCGAGATCACGACGTTCGGCGCCGCTCTGTTCCCGATGTTCGACCTGCCCCCGACGCTGTAGGCGCAGGGCCGGCACGACGAGTTCGGGCCGGGAGAACCGCGGTGTCTCGTCCGGCCGCAGCCTTCCTCGAGATCGTCAGGCATGGACGACGAGCGCCCGGTTTGGGGAATGCTCTCCCTGCCAGTGTGCGCGCTCGCCAGACCCTGCCGGATAGGAGGAGATCGGATGCCTCTCGAGTTGGGCCGGGCCGGGTTCTGGGTCACCTCGAGACTCTTCCCCGACGATGGCGGCGGGGAGGCAGCCCGCGTTGCCGGAGAGCTCGACGAGCTCGGCATCCCGGCGCTCTGGCTGGGCGGGGCCAGCCCGGACCTGCAGCTGGTCTCCCATCTGCTTCAGGCAAGCCACCGCCTCGTCGTGGCCACCGGCATCGTCAGCATCTGGGCGGAGTCCGCCGCCAACCTGGCAGCCAACGTTGCCCGGGTAGCGAGTCAACATCCCGACCGCTTCGTCCTCGGCCTCGGCGTCAGCCATGCCCGTATGGTGGAGGGGTCAGGGCAGCGTTACCTCAGGCCCTACGAGAAGATGGTGGCCTATCTGGACGAGCTCGACGCGGCGACGCCGCCGGTGCCGAAGGAGCGTCGTGTCCTGGCGGCGCTGGGGCCTCGGATGCTCCGCCTTGCCGCCGAGCGGGCGGCGGGAGCCCACCCCTACTTAGTGACCCCCGAGCACACCCGCCGTGCCCGGGCGATCCTCGGCTCGGGGCCGCTGCTCGCCCCGGAGCAGAAGGTGGTGGTCGAGACCGACCCCGAGCGTGCCCGGGAGATCGGCCGGGCCGTGGTCGCCCGCTACCTGCAGCTGCCGAACTACACCAACAACTTCCGGCGGTTGGGCTTCACCGACGAGGACCTCGCAGGCGCGGGCAGCGACGCCCTTGTCGACGCCCTCGTGGCGTGGGGCACGCCCGAAGACATCGAGGCCCGGGTGCGAGAGCACTACGAGGCCGGCGCCGACCACGTGGCGATCCAGGTGCTGACCGCACCCGACGTCGCCGGTCTGCCCTACGAGCAGTGGCGCCTGCTGGCACCCGTACTGACTCTGTAGCACGCCAACCAGGGGGCCGGAGGAGGAAGTTGGGAGCGAATCGCGCGCATGCGCGCGATTCGCTCCCAACTTCGGACCAGGGCCGCATTTCGCGACGGCCTGCCAGCGCGCAATTTTGCGCCCACCCGCTTGGCAGGACAGGCGAGGTTACCGCTGAGGGGGGCTTTGGGCGACCTTCTCGCTCTTGGATCGCTCCGACGACGCTGCCCGCTCCAAGGCAGCAAAGAGTGCCTCGACGTCGTAGCCGCCGTCGTGCCTGGCTCCATTCATGTAGAAGGTCGGCGTGCCGTTCACGCCGCTGCGCACCCCGCCCATGAAGTCCTCGTGGACCCGCTCGGCGTGCATCCCCTCGACCAGCTCCCGGTCGAACCGATCGAGATCGAGCCCGAGTCGCTCGGCGTAGGAGCGGAGGTCCTCATCGTGCTGATGCCTCTGGTTCTCGAAGAGGAGGTCGTGCATCCCCCAGAACGCGCCCTGGCCCGCTGCAGCCTCGGCGGCCTCCGCTGCCCGCTCGGCGTGTGGATGCGAGGTTGCGATGGGGAAGTTGCGGAAGACGAAACGGAGGCGGTTGCCCATCCGGGCCTGCACCTCCTTGATGATCGGATAGGCGGCACCGCAGTACGGGCACTCGTAATCGCCGTACTCGACCATCGTCACCGCCGCGTCCGCCGATCCCTGGATGTGGTCCCTTCCTTCCGAGACCGGCACAGTGAGCACGGCTTCCGACTGCCCGGCGCTCACGCGGCTGCTCCTTCGCTCTTGAGGCTCTCAAGCGCCCGCAGAATGCCGTCGGCCCCCGGGTTCAGACCGACCGGCGACACGTAGCTCCACGCCACCATGCCCTTCGCATCGATGACGAACAGGGCTCGCTCGCTCGTGCCGTCCTCGTCACGGTAGACGTGATAGGCCCGAGCCACCGCACCCTTTGGCTCGAAGTCGGCCAGCAGGGGGAAGTGCAGGTTCCGGTCGCTCGCGAAGGCGAGATGGCTCCAGACCCCATCGACCGAGATGCCCAGAAGCTGGGCGTTGAACTTGCGGAACTCGGGCAACAGCTCCTGGTAGAGGGCCATCTGGTCGGTACAGACCGGACTCCAGTCGGCCGGGTAGAACGCCAGGATCACGGGCGAACCACGGAATTCGGCGAGCGAAACTCGTTGGTCCGGGGTCGAGGCAAGCTGGAAGTCGGGCGCCCTGCTGCCCGGTGGGAGTGGGCTGGCGTGACCGACGCTCGGGTCAGTCATGCGTCATCACCTCCCTGCTCGTCCGGGTGGTCGACGGCCCCCGGTGCCCTCGTTCGGATCGTCACCGCCGCTTCCTCAGGCGAGACGAAGGGGTTGTGCTCGAACGTGGCCTCGCCTACCATTTCCGCCTCGTCGTCCGGGGCGGCGTAATCTTCTATGGCGAGTTGGACCTCCGAGGTAGGCCGGTCTGGTTGCTCCTCCGCCAGCCGCTGGTCGAGGGACTCCCCCTCCTCCTCTTCCTCCGCCGTTGTGCCAAACGATTCAGCACCGAACGGCCGGTCGGCGTGGTCGATCCTGGCTTCGAGTTCCTCTGCTGGGTCCTCTTCGGGATCCCCGCCGCCCTGGGCGTCCCAGGATGGCAGGTCATGATCGCCGGACGTATGCATGGTGAGATCTCCTTCCCGCTGGGCGAAACACGTGACCTATCCTATTCAACGCCGAGAGCCCTCCCGTCTTCCCACAAGTCCCCGCTACCCGACGTGAGGTTGGCTGATCGGATGGCGCCCACCGCCGGGACGGAAGCGGCGGCGCGGCAGCATCCGCCCTTACCGCCGCGAAGCCGACCGGCTCGCCAGGGGATGGGCGGGCCCGCCGACCAGCCGAAGCGATTGTCTGTGTTTGTTTCACCGCGCTATGCGCGGTAGGACAAACACAGAATGCTCACAGCGGGGACACGGCGGGACTCGGCCACTTGCACTGTCCCCTGGTGGATGCGAGCGCGGCCCCCCTGACACGACAATGGCCGGGATGCGGTCGCTGATCGACCGGCGTGCTGTAGGCCGGAAGGCGAGTGACCGGTACAACCACGACGACGAGGAACTACTCCGTGAGCACCTGGTCGCACACCTCCCAGATGCAGTTTCGGACCATCGACGGGCTGGCCATCCGCTTCGCAGAGAGCGAGGACCGGGACGATCACGCCCTCTTGCTGAGCCCGTGGCCGGAGAGCCTGCTCGCCTTCGAGCCGACGTGGGCACGGCTCGCCGAGCACACGCATCTGGTGGCCATCGATTTGCCGGGGTTCGGTCATTCTCAGCGCTGCGATGCGCTGCTGTCGCCGAGGGCGATGGGCCAGTTCGTGATTCGTCTCGCCGAGGCGTTCGGCCTCGAGAAGCCACACGTCGTCGGCCCCGACGTTGGTACGGGGGCCTCGCTCTTCGCCGCAGCGTTGTATCCGGGCCGCTTGCGGAGCCTCGTCGTCGGGAGTGGGGGCGCGGCGTTCCCGCTCCAACTGGGCGGGGTGCTGAGGGACTGGGTCGAAGCCCCCGATCTGGAGGGATACCGCCGCGCTGACCCGCGGCAGATCGTCGCCGGCGCCCTTACCGACATCGAGCGGTACGAACTTCCCCAGTTCGTCCGCGACGACTACCTCTCCTCCTACGATGGCGACCGCTTCGTCGAGTCGATGCGCTACGTGCGCAGTTACCCAACCGAGCTTCCGGTCCTCCGTGACCTGCTGCCGGAGATCCAGACGCCGGTGCAGATCATCGCCGGTGGGCGAGACCCGGCGGTGCCACCGGTCAACGCCGAGTTCCTCCACGAGCGCCTGCCCAACAGCAAGCTCGACATCATCGACGCGGGGCACTTCACGTGGGAGGACCGAGCGGACGAGTACGCGGCGCTCGTCACGGGCCGGTGGGGCGCTCTGAAGGGAGCAGATTCCCGAGCACACGATCGTGCCCGAAACCCTCGACGATCGTCTACATCCCGAGACGATGAAGACCAAACGCTGGAGACCTTGCGGCTGGGTGCCACCAGGAACCAAGATAGGGAGGAGAAATGAGCGATCTGCTTGAGACTGTTCTCGAGGCCCACGGTGGCCTCGAACGCTGGAGCCGGCTTGACGCGGTCTCGGTGCACGCCGTCAATGGCGGCGCCCTCTGGGCTCTCAAGGGCCAGCCGGGCGTGGTCGATGACGTCTTCGTCAGGGCAAGCCTGCACCAGGAGCGAGAATCGCACCATCCATTCGGCGCTGCTGACCGCCGGAGCGCGTTCACGCCGGAGCGGGTCGCCATCGAGACCACCGACGGCGACGTCGTCGAAGCACTGGAGCAACCGCGCGCCTCGTTCGCTGGCCACACACTCGAGACGCCATGGACAACGGTTCAGCTCGCCTACTTCGTTGGCACGGCGATGTGGACCTACCTCACGCAGCCCTTCACGTTCGCCCTTCCAGGATTCGAAACGAGCGAGCTCGACCCATGGCAGGAGGCCGGCGAGGAGTGGCGCCGGCTGCGTGTGGTCTGGCCGGGCTACCTCGCCACGCACAGCACCGAGCAGACGCTGTACGTCGGTGGAGACGGCCTGTTCCGACGCCACGACTACGACGTCGAGATCGCAGGGGGAACCATGGCCGCCCACTTCATCTCGGATTACACGCAGGTCGCCGGCATCATGGTCCCCACCAAGCACAGGATCTTTCCGCGAGCACAAGACGGCCAGGCACTCGGCGAGCCGCTCATCGTCTCGATTGATATCAGCGAGATCGCGTTCACATGAGTGGGTTGAGTCCCGGTTCTCTCAGCGCGCCTGCTCAACCGGGTCGTCGCGTGTCCCACGCGGTTGCCGCCCGGATCCTGGCCGACCGCGATCCGGTGATCGCCCGCTTGGTGGACGACGCCGGACCACCACGCTTTCGCCCTCCCCACGACTCGCATTTCGCGGCCCTGGCGCGCGCGATCGTCTACCAGCAACTGGCCGGGCCAGCCGCGGCCGCCATCCACGGCCGCTTGACTGCCGCGCTGGACGGCGCGGTGGAACCCGAGGGGTTGCTTGCTCTGTCCCCGGAGGCACTCCGGACGGTCGGGCTGTCGGCCAACAAGGTGGCGTCCCTTCGTGACCTTGCCACCAAGGTGCTCGACGGGACTGTGATCCTGGCCCCGCGCCGTCTCGCCCGGGTGAGCGACGAAGAGGTGATCGCCCGCTTGTCGACGGTGCGCGGCATCGGGACCTGGACCGCCGAGATGTTCCTCATCTTTCAGCTCCGCCGCCTGGACGTCTGGCCGACCGGGGATCTGGGGGTTCGCCGTGGATACGGGTTGGCGTGGAAGGTGCCGATGCCAAGTGCGCGGGAACTGGAGCCACTGGGTGAACCGTTCCGCCCCTACCGTTCCGTGGTCGCCTGGTATTGCTGGCGGGCCGCCGAGCTGTACGCGGGGGCGGCTGACAGCGCCCTGACCCGCTGACACGCCACCCGGCCAGGCCTGACGTTGGTAGTACGCTCTCGCGGTGACCGCCCTTAACGAGGGTGTGACCCTGAGCGGAGGAGACCAAGGGTGAGCACACATGAGGAGGAACCCACATCGGCGGCCGTGAGCTTCAACGCGGACATCCTCCCGATGTTTACGGAGATGGACATCAACCACATGAAGCGATTCAGCGTCTTGCTGGATGACTACTCGTACATGAGCGACCCCACCAAGGCCCACGCGGTCTACGAGGCGGTATCCGCCGGTTCGATGCCGCCCACCCGCTCTGGGGAACCGCTGTGGTCCCCGTCTCAGGTGGCGCTCTACCAGCAGTGGATGGAGGGCGGATACCAGTCATGAGCGGCAGTTGTCTGCGGTTGAGAGGCTCAATCGCAGGAAGCACCCGATACCCAGCAGCCGGAAGCCGGCTCGCATCGGAGCCGCGAAGGTGGCGTTCACCAGGGGACGGATCTCGTCGGTCGCGAAGACCTCCGGGTCCCTGACCACGTAGTCCCGGCCCTTCCAGCGGATGCGGCCCCCTCCGGCCGCCAGCAGGTTGCGGCACCAGTCCGACCGGGTCCCGAAGGTCAGCGGCACGAGGAAACGTCCCCGCACCGGCGAGCGCCGGTGGGTGTCACGTAGGACCGCCCCGAGCGACGGCCAGTGTGGTAGACGAGGGCTGCCATCCCCATGTGCCTCCGCCCCGCTACCCGGGCAATCAGCGGGTTCAGGACCGTCGTCAACGGACCCATCACCCTGCGCACCAGCGCGGACGGTGGGACGACGAGCGTTGCGGAATCTGGATGCATCTTGATCTCCTTTCGGGCGTGTCACGCCGTGCGGCTCGGGCGTGAGAAGACGTTGACCAGGTTGCCCTGGGGGTCCCGGAACACCATGGAGCGGTTCCCCCACGGCTGGGTGGTCGGCAGGAGAACCCAGCAGACGCCGAGGGAATCGATGCGGTCGAACTCCTGGTCGACGTCGTCGACGAGGAAGTCCAGCACGACGTGGCAACGGCCGGGAGGGGGGGCCGCCGGCCGGGCTGCCATCGGGTCCGGATACTCGGTGAACCGCGGCTTCGAGAAGCCGACCGACATGGCACCGGCCGGCACCTCGACGTAGTAGTCGTTCACGACGACGTCCGCCCCGACCAGGCGGGCGTAGAACCCAGCGAGCCCTTGCACCTCTTCGGTCACCACCCGGGCCTGCACCAGCTGCATGGGTGTCTCCTCTACGTTCAGGCCGGCACGGCCGCAAGGGCCGGGTCCAGCTCCGTCTCGGCGAAGGCGACGAAGTAGGCCGTGTAGACAACGACGCCCAGGTACGCGAAGGACTCGGCAAGCTGGGCGTCCGACCACCCGCTGTCCCGGGCGTGCTGCCAGACGGCGTCCTTGACCTTCCCGGTGGTTCTGGCGGCGGACACCACCACGGCCAGCAGGGCGTCGAGCTTCGGGTCCCCCGAGCCGGTGCCTGCCTGGAGCCGGGTCACGACGTCCGGCGACCAGCCGGCGCCCAATCCGATGCGGGCGGTGACGGCCCGAACGTACTCGAGGTCGAACGCCGAGGATGCGGCAGCGATGATGGCCGCCCGATCCCTGGGAGCAAGCGTCCCGAGCTCCTGGATGGCCCGGCGCAGCGATGCGTAGGATGCGAGCACGGCCGGCGCTTGCGCCATCTGGGCTTGGAAGCGCAGTGGCGCTCCCGTCGGCGAGCTGGCGGCAAACGACCCGAGGAGGGGTCGGGAGGCGTCCGGGGCGTCGTCGATCGTGTGAGCAGGTATGCGATCCATGTGCAGGCTCCCTGTCCTCGGCATCCCCCCGGGCCTCCCGGGTGGCGGTGCAATGAGGACGACATGGCGCTGGGATTCGTGACGCCCTGTCTGTCACGTCGTCACATTCCAGTCCCCGACCTCGTCGTACAGCGGTAGGGACGGATCGCACGGGAGGACGGCACAAGGTGGGAACGATCGAGACGCCAACCGCAGACCAGTTCGCCGAAGCCTGGCGCGCCAATCGCACCTACCTGGTGAGCCTCGCCTTCGGGATGCTGGGCGATATCGGGGCGGCCGAGGACGCGGTGCAGGAGGCGTACACGCGGCTCGCCGGTGCCGCATTCGACGCCATCGAGGACGCCCGCGGATGGCTGACGGTGGTTACCAGCCGCATCTGCCTCGACCAGATCCGGTCAGCGCGTTCCCGCCGGGAGCAGGCACGCGAGGTCGCCGACATCGAGGGGGCAGGCATGGCCCCGATCGGGCCGGTGCCGACCGACCCCGCCGACCGCGTCACCCTCGACGACGACGTGCGCCTGGCGATGCTCGTGGTGCTGCAACGCCTGAGCCCGATCGAGCGCGTCGTGTTCATCCTCCACGACATCTTCCAGGTGCCGTTCGACACCATCGCGGGCACCGTGGGACGCCCGGCCCCGACGTGCCGCCAGCTCGCACGGCGGGCACGTCTGAAGATCGAAGCCGCGGACGGCCGAGAGGGACCTGTGGTCAATGCGCCGGAGGACAGGGTCGCGGCCGAACAGTTCATCCAGGCCTGCTCGAACGGGGACATCGCCGGGCTGGTCCGGCTCCTGGACCCGCAGGTGTGGGGCGCCGTGGACCTCGGCCCCGGTGACCGGCGTTCGGGCATCGTGGTCAGAGGATCGCAGCAGGTCGCCACCAACGTGCTGCGCTTCTTCGGCGGGACGACCATGGCCTCCAACCCTGTGGGTGGTCATACGATCGTGCTGGCGTTCGCCGAGCGGCAACTGAGTGCGATCCTGCTGCTGACGATGAAGGCCGGGCTGATCACGACGATCAATGTCCTCGCCGACCCGGAGCGGAACGGGTTGCTGGGATCCCAACTCAAGGAGGTGCCATGAATCCGGACGACGCTCCCCGGCCCCAGCAGGGCTTCGTGGTCACACAGTTCCTCGTGGTCTCCGACCAGGACCGGTCGCGTGACTACTACCAGACCGTTTTCGGCGCTACCGTGGTACGGGAGCGGGATCCCGTGATCATGAAGCTCGTCAACACCTGGCTCATCCTCAACGTCGGCGGCGGCCCGACGGACGACAAGCCGACGGTCACGCTGACGACACCACCGGACCCCGATCGCACCAGCGCCTTTCTCAACCTCCGGGTCGCCGACATCCGGGCGGCCTACAGCGAATGGTCGGCGAGGGGCGCTCAGTTCCTCACGGAACCGAAAGACCACGGAGTCGAAATCCGGGCGTACATCCGGGACCCCGACGGCCATCTCATCGAGGTAGGACAGACGACGGCCGCACCGACGGCCTGACCGACTCCCCCGGCTTCCGGACGATTCAGTGAGATCGCGTCGGAGGGCCGGGCACAGGGGTCAAGCTCACGGCAATCACAACCGCTCGATCAGCACGTCTTCCGCGTGCGCGGCAAGGGCATTCAGGTCTGCGAAGTCACCGGTGAGGACCGTCCCGCCGGGCTCCGCCGTCGCAACAACGACGGCATCAACGGCGGATCCGCGGCCGGTCTTGCTCCGGAGTAGCGCGGCCCGTCTGGCACGAATCTCAGAGAGAGCCACCTCGACATCGCACACCTTGAGGAACCGGTTCGTCCTTGCGCCCCGGTTCGGCCGACCGGACAAGAACTCGACGATGACAACGCTTGGTACTACGGGCGGCCACAAGCCCTCACGCCTGTCCACGGGACGTCCAGCTCCTCGGCTCGCCCGCACGAACCCCTCTCGAGACCCGTTCTATCTTGAACGCACGATACGGTTCTCTCGGGAATCAGGCAACTGCCGAGATGGACGACACCCGATGCATCGACATCAATTCCCATCTGTTGGAAAGGTCCCTTGCTTCCTTCTTTGGCGCGTACGCCGGAACACTGGGATCGATTGTGAACGGGGTGGACTAGGATCCACTTGCCCGGAGAGGTGAAGCACCTCAAGGAACGATGGAGGAGTTGTCATGATCGTGGCGTTCTCCGTCACTCCCTTGGGCGTCGGGGAGGGAGTCTCTGGCCTGGTCGCCCGGGCCGTGCAAGTGGTTCGCTCCAGTGGGCTTCCCAACCACACCGACGCGATGTTCACCACGATCGAGGGTGACTGGGACGACGTCATGGATGTCGTGAAGCGAGCCGTCGAAGCGGTGGCTGAAATGGCCCCCCGCGTGTCTGTCGTGCTGAAAGCCGATATACGTCCCAGCGTTACCGATGGGCTGACCAGCAAGGTTGATTCGCTTGAGCAGAAACTCGCCGATCTGGGGTGAAATACCGCATCAAGGTGGCATCGCGCGCCCAGAAGACCCCGTGGCCACGAGGATAGTCCGTGATCGCGCAGATACGCGCGATAGGCGACTAACCTAACCTCCAACTCCACCAGTAGGGGCACACGCCATTTCATACCTCGTGGGTGGCCGGCACAGGCATATGGACTTTGACCGACTGATATCCCCTTGGCACACAAGCAATAGCCCGCACTCGGCCCTCCGCGAAGCACCGATCGAGGTCAGCGGACTCCGACGGAGGAGCTCGGCCGACAAGTACCAGGCGCCCTCGCTGGCCGCGTCGAGCAGGCTCGCTCACGCGAGGTACGGTCCGCAGACGAGGTCCGGTCGTTGACACCGACCCCACCTCGGGCAATCGGCCAGCGAACGAGACGAGTCCGATTCGTGTTCGGCCCCGGCGCTACTGGTCGCGGGCGTGTCCGAAGTACATCAGTTCCCAGATCGCGTCGTCCTTGTGGGTCTCGGCCAATCACCACCGCGATGCCGTGGGATCTCGATGTCACCGGCGAATCGCAGATAGGCACCGTCGAAGTGCGCCAGCTTGGCGGCGATGCGCACGCGACGACCGAATACGGCCCGGCTTCACCGCGAGCCCAGTACCAGTTGTGCACCACCTCCTCAGACTGACATTGCCCCAGTTGTGGTCGTGATAGTCGACCCGCGAAAAGGCGGGTCGACTCCCAGAATGAATGCCATTCAGCACTCTGAGTGGTGGGCTCGTCCGCTTGGGGGCGTTCCTGCCAATGCTGTGAGAATTCTGTGTGGACACCGGGCCGGAAACCGGACAATTGGTCGGAAAAGGTCGGGCACAAACGGGCTGGCCACGTTCCGTCAGCGTTCCAGCGGTGTTGACGTTCCAGGCAGAAGCCTAGCCCTGATGCCCGCCCTCTGATCCGAAGATGGGAGCGAATCGCGCGCATCCGCGCGCTAGGCTCCCAACCTCCTCCTCCGGCCCCTGGGTGGCGTGCCGAGAGGCGCCGCCGAGCACGCCTCAGCGGGCGCCCGTGACCCGGCGGGAATCAGTTTGGCGGCGGTAAGGAGCGGCTCCGCAACCGGTCGATCTGGCGGCGAGCCTTCTTCGTCGGCCGGCCCGCCCCCGGCCCCCAGACCAGCCCGGATGACCGCATCTCTCGCGGTGGTGCGGGCAGGCTGTGGTCGACGATGCACTCGCTGGCTACTGAGGCGCTGACGCGTGTCTCGATGACGCGCACCACCTCCAGCACTCGCTCGCGCCCCGTGAAGGCCGACACCCGATCACCGGACCGTACGAGGCTGGCGGGCTTCGCCGGAGCGCCGTTGATCTTGACGTGGCCCCCTCTGCAGGCCTGGGTCGCGAGGGATCGCGTCTTGTACACGCGGACCGCCCAGAGCCAGCGGTCGATCCGGATCTCGTCCACCCCATGCATGGTGCCACACGGTGGCGGAGTCTCCCGCGGGCAGCGCTCGGTGGTCCCAGCGTCCGCCTCTGCGAACGGGCTGCGAACTGCCTGCGAACGCACTGTGAACTCTTTCCCAACGTTCACGCGCGCCTCTTGACGGCGCTACCCCGCCGGAACTAGATAGGCACTACGACCAATACGCCCGATTTGACGAGGAAGCGAGGGCAGTCAATGTTCATGAGAAAAGTTCCCTGGATGTTCGTAGTCCCTGGCCTGCTGGCGCTGATTACCCTCACCGCCGTGACGGGCATCTCCTTGCGTCGGTCCGAAGCTGACGGCGCGCATCCGGCGACGGGCGTCGGCTCGTGCACACTCAAGGGCTGGAACCCCAACACCGACCCCAACGACGCCAGCGATCTTCCCGAAGGCCAGCGCCCACAGACGTACAAGCGCGACGACTACAACTGCACCGGCGCCAAATTCGCCGCGAACGGCGTCGAGTTCGCGCGGTTCCAGCAGCCGAACAACTTCAACATCAACAACAAGAAGACGGTCATGCCGGTCCCCACGTGCCAAAACGGAACCTGCAACCAGCTCATGAAGGCGGTGCTGCAACCGGCGGCGACGTCCAACCCGCTCGCCCCCTACTTCCCGCCGTTCCAGCACTTCGTGATCCTCTACCGGGAGAACCACACATTCGACGACTACCTCGGCGACTGCGCCACCACGATCCAGGCCGGCTGCAAGGGCGTGGTGCAGGGGACGAACCACATCAGTTCCGTGCCCAACCTCCACACGCTTGCCAAGGCCAACGCGCTGATGGACACCTACAGCACGGGGACGCAGCCCCCGAGCGGTCCCAACCACTGGTGGCTCTTCTCGGCCCAGTCGTCTTCCCACTCGCAGCAGCAGTCCTACCCTACCGCCGGCGGGACGCAGTTCGACCGCTTCCTGAAGAGCCCCACCGGCGGCTACACGTTCATCATGAACGGAGACTTCTACTGGATGCTCAACACCGGCAGCGGGTACTGGCGCAACCCGGCCACCAACGCCGTTGAAGCGCTGCCGGTCAACCGGCCCGGCACGAGCATCCCGGAGGAGCTCAACTACAACCACTACACGTGCTGCGGCCAGAACGACGACGACCAGACCATCGCGAACGACTACATGAACTTCGTAACGGCGAACGGCCTGCCCGCCTATTCCTACGTCGAGCTCTTCAACGACCATCCGGGCACGTACCAGAACATCCCGAAGAACGACGCCGTCACGAAGCAGATCGTCGACTCCATCATGAACAACGCGTCCTACAAGGACAACACGCTCATCGTGGTCACGGAAGACGACACCCAGAACGGCAACAACGGCCCGGACCACATCAGCAACACCTACCGCGTCCCGACCGTCGTCATCGCATCGCCGACCTACATGAAGCAGCAGTACGTCAGCCACGTGGCCTACACGACGGACAACGTGCTGGCCGCGATGGAGCGCACGATGCAGAACGTCCACCCGGGCGTCATCGACCCCAACAACAACATCGGCCTTGCGACATTCCCCATGACGACCGCCGACCAGGGGGGGCTCGGCGACCCCCTCGAGGACCTCTGGGTCCAGGGCGCCACCCCGCTCTCGGCCACGGCCTCCGGCACGCCGACGACGGGCAACGCCCCGCTGAGCGTGTCCTTCACCGGCTCGGCCACCGGCGGCACAGCCCCTTACTCCTACAGCTGGAACTTCGGCGATGGGTCGGCGACGAGCACGCTCCAGAACCCCAGCCACACCTACAACTCGGCATGCACCTGCACGGCGACGCTCACGGTCACCGACAGTTCTTCGCCGGCGAAGACGGCCACATCGAGCGTCACCATCACTATCGCCGCAGTCGGCAGCCCGCTTGCGGCCACCGCCGGCGCCACGCCGACCTCCGGCCAGGTCCCGTTGAACGTCGCCTTCACCGGCACCGCCACGGGCGGAACCCCGTCCTACTCCTACAGCTGGAACTTCGGCGACGGGTCCGCGACGAGCACGCTCCAGAACCCCAGCCACACCTACAACACCGCCGCGACCTACAACGCGACCCTCACGGTCACGGACAGTTCTGCGCCGGCGAAGACGGCGACGTCGAGCGTCACCATCACGGCCTCGCCCGTCGCCGGGACGCCGCCCGACGCCCCCACGGGTCTGACCGCGAGCCCCGGCAACGGCCAGGTCTCCCTGAGTTGGGCGGCCCCCGCCAACAACGGGGGGGTCTCGATCACGTCCTACCGGGTCTACCGCGGTTCGTCCACGGGCACAGAGAGCCTCCTGACCTCGGGCGGCTGCAGTGGTCTCGGCGCCGTGCTCTCGTGCACGGACACCGGCCTCACCAACGGCCAGGCGTACTTCTACAAGGTCAGCGCCGTGAACGCCCTCGGCGAGGGCAAGCTGAGCAACGAGGCGAGCGCCACGCCGGTCGCGGTCGCCAACCCGCTGTTGCAGAACTTCGACGGTGGCACCGCGATCCCGGCCGGGTGGAACGCGACGGGCCTGTGGCGGGTCGGCTCCAACTGCCTGGGCGCCGCCTCCGTGCCGAACTCGCTGCAGTTCAACTCCTCCTCGGCGTGCAACTACAACCCGCTGCGGTCGAGCGGGTTCGCGACCAGCCCCGCCTTTGACATCTCAACAGCGGCGTCGCCGACCCTCACGTTCAACACGAAATACCAGGTCGAGTCGTACAGCAGCCACACCGACCAGATGACGGTCCAGGCCAAGACCGCCACCGGCGCCTGGACGACGTTGTGGACCCGGGACAGCACGAACCCGGCCCAGATGACCTTCACCCCGGTCAGCCTCGACCTGTCCGCCTTCAAATCCACCGGCAGCCAGGTCCGGTTCAGCTTCGACAGCATCGACACCTACCCCCGCAGCTACTCCGGCTGGGCCGTGGACGACGTGGGCGTGCAGACTGGCGTCGCGACGGCCCCCGGCGCGCCCACCGGCCTTGCCGCGACGGCCGGTAACGCCCAGGTGTCGCTGAGCTGGGCTGCGCCCGCCTCCAACGGCGGCTCCGCCATCACCTCCTACAAGGTGTACCGCGGCACGGCTAGCGGCGCAGAGACGCCGCTGACGGCGGGCGGCTGCAGCGGCCTCGGCGCCATGCTCTCGTGCACAGACACCGGGCTCACCAACGGCCAGGCTTACTTCTACAAGGTGAGCGCGGTGAACGCCGTCGGCGAAAGCGGTCAGAGCAACGAAGCCAACGCCACCCCAGCGTCCACACCCACGCAGCTCATCGGGAACCCCGGGTTTGAGAACGGCTCCACCAACCCCGCCCCCTGGGCGGCCACGCCGGGCGTGATCGGCAATTCCAGCACCGAACCGCCGCACAGCGGCAGCTGGGACGCCTGGCTGGACGGGTACGGCACCACCCACACCGACACCCTCTCCCAGCAGGTCACCGTCCCCTCGAACGTCAGCACCGCGCAGCTGAACTTCTGGCTGCATATCGACACCGCCGAGACCAGCAGCACCACCGCCTACGACACCCTCCAGGTGCAGGTGCGCAACCCATCCGGCACGGTGCTCGGGACGCTCGCCACCTACTCCAACCTCAATGCGGCCTCGGGCTACACGCAGAAGACCCTCGACCTCAGCGCCTACAAGGGCCAGACGATCCAGATCTACCTGCTCGGGCAGGAGGACTCGACGCTCCAGACATCGTTCGTCGTCGACGACTTCGCACTCAACGTCCAATAGCCCGAGCGTACGCGGGATCTACGGGGACCGCGCCGTCACGAGAGCCGCTCCACGATCATGGCGATGTCCCGGCCGACCCCGATACGCGTCGTCGCCAGGCCGATCTCGACGCTGGGCATACAGGATCACGAGGTCGGGCCGCAGCGGCGGGACGACCGCGACCGCGCCGTCGCCGTAGGGGCTCTCGACCGTGCTGATGGCGGGGTTGACCGAGAGCAGGTCGCTGCCGGCATAGCTGCGGAGCGAGAAGAACGGAAGGCCGGTGCCGCCTGAGGGGTCGCCAGGAGGCTCGGCGAGTACACGAAGAGGACCCGGTGGGCACCGAGCGCTGCCGCCCGAGGCCCCCGCTCGGCCCGAGGCGCCCGCGCCGAAGATCACCTTGCAGGCCGGGAAGACCGTCTCGAAGCTGGTTGCCGTCTGGGTCCCTCCTGTCAGGTCGAGGGTCGCCCCGGCCGCCGGACGGACCTCGCCGGGGAGGTCCCGCGAGAAAGCCGTGGCAGACACGGAAGACTCACCGAACCTCTCCGCGCAGCAGGGTCCGATCGAAGAGCCCGCGTGGCACCCTCGGCCTGTGGTGTTCAGGGCTTTCGGGCGACCCCCCCTAGGAGCCACCCGGTCGTAGGACTCGGGGCCCCACCCGGCGCGTCGGGACGCCACTCGCCCGCCTTGACGATGCCGGGGTCGACGAGCTCCATGCCGTCGAAGTAGCGCCCGACCTGCTCATGAGTGCGCGGCACCATCGGCTCCGCCATCCCGCCGAACACCTCTATCCACTGGGCCACGGCTTCTGGAGAGTGATAG
>JAOPZY010000079.1 GCA_025963875.1 Actinomycetota bacterium | reverse complement strand
ACAGTCCGGGCCGTCGCTCCCCAGCCGGGTGAAACTGTCGTCGTCTCGGGCGCCGCAGGTGGGGTGGGATCGCTGAGCGGGCAGCTGGCCCGCAACGCCGGGGCTGCCGTCATCGGCCTGGCGAGCGCGACCCACCATGTCTGGCTCCCGGCTCATGGCATCGTGCCCGTCGCCTACGGTGACGGCGCGGAGGAGCGGATCCGGGCTGCGGCCGGCGGGCCCATCGATGCCTTCATCGACACCTTCGGCGCTGAGTATGTCGAGCTCGCCCTCCAGCTGGGTGTAAACACCCAGCGGATCGACACCATCATCGACTACCCGGCGGTCGCTCGGTACGGCGTGAAGGGTGAGGGGAACGCGGCGGGGGCCTCGGCCGAGGTCCTCGCCGAGCTGGCCGACCTGATCGCCGCCGGCAAGCTCGAGGTGCCCATCGCCGCCGTCTATCCCTTGGACCAGGTCCGTGAGGCCTACCGGGACCTTGAGCAGCGCCACACCCTGGGCAAGATCGTCCTGGTGCCGTGAGGCCCCGCATTCCCCAGATAAGAGCAAGTCTGTACTGTCCCGGCGGCTGAGGAGACTCCACGCCGGCACTCAGCCGGGTCTGCGGAAATCCCCAGCGACGACGGCGACGATGCGGGCTGTGAAGACACTCGCGAAACTCATCCGCTACGCCGCAGTTTCGGCGGTCTCCACCGTCACGGCGCTCACGCTCCTCGGCCTGCTGGTGGGGGTGGCGGGCGCACCCGCAGGGTGGTCGAATGCTCTCGCCACCGCCATTGCCACCGTGCCCTCCTTCGAGCTGAATCGCCGGTGGGTCTGGGGTGCCCGGGCCAGCCGGTCGCTCCTGCGCCAGGCCGCCCCCTTCTTCGCCCTCTCGCTGTCGGGGCTCGTGCTGTCGACGCTGACGGTGCACATCGCTGCCGCCTGGGCGACCTCGCTCGGCTGGGGCCGGCTGGCGCGAACGGTCACGGTCCAGGCAACCAACCTCGCCACCTTCGGCGTCCTCTGGGTTTTCCAGTACGTCCTGTGCGACCGGCTCCTCTTCCGTTCGCCGCCTGTGCCGGTGGAGAGCCGATCTACTCCCGCGTAACCTCAAGTCGTACCATGCCTGGAGCGAGGGAAGAAGCCACCGTACAAGGGGCAGGAGGTACAGATGGATTCCGATCCAGTGGCCAACTCAGACTCAGGGCCAGATGTGGCCAAACGAGTATGTCCCCAGTGCGGCGCGGAACTCGGGGATGCCAGGCCCGCCGAGATGGACTGCCCCAACTGCGGTCAGCGGCTGCGCCCGGATCGGGATCGGAGACATGAGGAGGAGGCGCTCGACGAGGCGCTCGCCGAGTCCTTCCCCGCCAGCGATCCGCCGGCCTTCCCCTGACCTCAGCGACCCGGTTCGTCCGGCGGGGCCCCTGCTGGCCGCGATCGGCGCCGGCGCCTCTCCACGTGCTGCGCCCTGCTGCTCGTGGGCATGACCGTGGTCATCCGGACACTCGGGCCCCGCACCAACAACCGGCAACTCGACACCATCTGAGCCTGGCGTTCGCGCCTAGCATCTAGCTCCAAGCAATCTTCTTTGTGTATTTACCATCATTATCGTGTTTATTCACACAAAGAAGCTCGGTAGCTTCCAGGACGCATCGACGATCATCACCGCACTCCCGGAGCGTCCCCGTGCCGCCGGTAATCAGAATGCGTGATGTCATGGCCCCTCCTCAAACATATTCACGGTGTCTCCCTGTCACATAGAACGTGTTCTGCGGGTCACTTCTCATGACACCTCGCAACGCAAGGATGTGACAGTGGACGAGAACGAGTGGCTGGCGGATCGCTTCCAGGAGCACCGGGCCCACCTCCGGGCGGTTGCCTACCGGATGTTGGGCTCGCTCACCGAAGCCGACGACGCCGTTCAGGATGCGTGGCTTCGGCTCAGCCGATCAGGGGCGGGCGGGGTCGAGAACCTCGGCGGGTGGTTGACGACAATTGTCGCCCGCGTGTGCCTGAACATGCTGCGTTCGCGCAAGGTCCGGCGCGAGGATTCCTTCGGGGTCCACTTACCCGACCCCGTCATCATCCCGGACGGGCAGCTCCAACCGGAGGAGGAGGCGTTGCTGGCCGACTCGGTCGGCCTTGCGCTCCTCGTCGTGCTCGACACCCTGGCCCCGGCCGAGCGGTTGGCGTTCGTACTGCATGACATGTTCGAGTTGCCCTTCGACGAGATCGCCCCCATGGTTGGTCGCACCCCTGCGGCGGCGAGGCAGCTCGCCAGCAGGGCACGACGCCACGTGAAGGGCGCCGATCTACCGGTTCCGGACCCCGATGTGGCTCGTCAACGACACGTGGTCGACGCCTTCTTCCTGGCGGCGCGTGGGGGCGATTTCGATGCCCTCGTCGCGTTGCTCGATCCCGATGTCGTGCTGCGGTCCGACTGGGGCGCCAAGCGCCCTTCAGCCCCAACGGTTATCCGCGGCGCAGCGGCCGTAGCCGGACAGGCGCTCATGTTCCGGCAGCCGGCCGCGCAGCTGCGCCCCGCGCTGGTGAACGGAGCCGCCGGCGTGGTCGTCATTGTGGCTGGGCGGCCCTTCGCCGTGATGGGCTTCACCGTCGCCGAGGGCAAGATCGTCGAGATCGATGCGATCGCCGACCCCGAACGCGTCCGCAGGATCGCAGCGGCTGTCCTCACCGACGAGTAGCGCGCTGCCCCAGGTTCAGAAGCCGAGTTCCTCCTTCACAAGGATCGCCGTCACCCGCTCGGGGACCAGCACGCGGTTGATGATCAGGATGTTGTTCACGCCGCTCGGCACCCCATAGACCCGGCGGGCACGCTCGTCCTCCAGCGGGTAGCAGTACTCGCGAATACGCCGCAGCCCCGTCTCGAGATCGGGAACGATCTTCTGGCCGCCGACGACGAGAATCACGTTGGCAGCCCCCGAGACCAACGGACCGAGCTGGCTGCCGCTGGCGGAGGCGACGAGCATCGAGCCGTCGTCGGTCACCGCGTGGACACTGCCGACGACATATTCCGGCGCGGCAGCGAGCACCCGCATCTCGCGACGCTGCATCTCCCGATCCATCTGGTAGAGACGAAGCCGGATGGGCTGGTACCGTCCCGAGCGTTCGATGTCGTCGGCGATGCCGATGGACTCCAAGGTTCTCGAGGTGTTGTTGTACACCTCGGCCCCGTCGGGGAGGAGCTGGTGCACCCGGAGCCTCGCCTCCTGACCGGTATCGACGACGAGGGCTCGGAAGCCGTTGCGCTCAAGTGCTTCGGCGGCTGCGGCGATGCGTTCATCGGAAACGAGCACGCCGAACTCCGGGTTGGGGACCGGCGGCGCGCCGGTCGCCAGCGCCTCGACCGGATCAGCCACTCCCGACCTCCGCCAACCGTCGGTGGACCAGCGCCACGGCCATCGCTCCCTCGCCGATGGCAGCCGAGCACCGCTTGACCGATCCGTGCCGCACGTCGCCGGCCGCGAAGAGGCCTGGCAGGTTGGTCTCGAGCGGCAGAGGCTGGCGTTCCAGCGGCCACCCTCCGGAGGGC
>JAOPZY010000024.1 GCA_025963875.1 Actinomycetota bacterium | reverse complement strand
CGGGGATGACCGGGTTCACCTTGCCCGGCATGATGCTCGACCCCGGCTGCAGCGCCGGCAGCCGGATTTCGGCGATGCCCGTCCGCGGCCCCGACGCCAGCCACCGCAGGTCGTTGGCGATGCGGGCGAGCGACACCGCCACCGTCTTCAAGGCCCCCGACGCCTCCACCACGGCGTCCCGCGCCCCCTGCGCCTCGAAGTGGTCGGGGGCCTCGACGAGCTCGAAGCCGCTGCGCCGCCGCAGGTGCGCGATGGCGCGGGTGGCGAACTCCGTGTGGGCGTTGATGCCCGTCCCCACCGCCGTGCCCCCGAGCGCAATCTCGCCGAGATGGATGCTGGCCCGCTGGAGGCGGGCGATGGCGTGCGACACCTGGGAGGCGTAGCCGGCGAACTCCTGGCCCAGGCGCACCGGGGTGGCATCCATGAGGTGGGTGCGCCCGGACTTGAGGATCCCATCGAACGCCGAGGCCTTGTCCTCCAGCGCCCCGCCGAGGTGGACCAGCGAGGGCAGCAGCGCCTCGTGGATGGCGGTGAGGGCCGCGAGGTGCGTCACGGTCGGGATGACGTCGTTCGAGGACTGGCAGCGGTTGACGTGGTCGTTGGGATGCACCGGGTGCTTCGACCCCCGGACACCGCCGAGCAGCTCGCTCGCCCGGTTGGCGATCACCTCGTTGGCGTTCATGTTCGTTGACGTGCCGGAGCCGGTCTGGAAGACGTCGATGACGAACTGGTCGTCGTGGTCGCCTGCGATGACCTCCTCCGCGGCGTCCCGGATGGCCCCGGCGATGTCCGCCGGCAGCAGGTCCAGGTCCTCGTTGGCCTGGGCCGCCGCCCATTTGACAAGCCCGAGGGCCTGGATGAACCGGCGGCCGAAGCGCCAGCCCGAGATGGGGAAGTTGTCGGCGGCCCGCTGGGTCTGGGCGCCGTAGTAGGCCGAGGCCGGGACCTCGACCTCGCCCATGGAGTCCTTCTCGACCCGGGTCTCACCCATCGCGGCATCATGCCACGACGCCACCGCGGTACCGTATGCCCATGCTGCTCCTCCTCGTCCGTCACGGCATCACGCCCATCACCGGGACCCGCCTCACGGGGCGCCTCCCCGGCGTGCACCTGTCCGAAGAGGGGATGCGGCAGGCCAAGGACGTGGCGGAGCGCCTCGCCAACCTTCCCGTCAAGGCCGTCTACTCCTCGCCGCTGGAGCGGTGCCAGGAGACGGCCGCCCCCATCGCCGAGCGGCACCGGGTGGACGTCCAAACCGTCGACGACCTCGCCGAGGTCGCCTACGGCGACTGGCAGGGGCGGCCCTTCAAGCAGCTCTACCGGCTGAAGGCATGGAGCGAGCTGCAGACCCGTCCCGCCGACTTCCGCTTCCCGGGGGGCGAGAGCATCCGGGAGGCCCAGACCCGGGGTATCCGGGCCACCGAGGCCATCCGGGCCCGCCATCCTCGGGCGGCTGCGGTGGTGGTGGTTTCCCATGCCGACATGATCCGGTTGATCGTCGCCGGCTATCTGGGGCTCGGGACCGATCTCTACCAGCGCATCGTCGTGGGGGTGGCCTCGGTCAGCGCGATCGCGCTCGGCGAGCGGGTGCCGCGGCTGCTCCGCATCGGGGACTCGGGGTCGCTCGACGAACTCGCCGAGCGGCTGAGACCGGCGGTGAAGTCCTCCACCGCGAAGAAGAAGCCATGAGCGACGAGTACGAGTTCGACGCCGTCGACCGCATCACCTTCGGCGCGCTCGGCCCCCCGGGCCGGCGCACGTTCTACCTGCAGGCCACCGCCGGGCCCGACAGCGTGACGCTCCTCGTCGAGAAGGACCACGTCATCGCCCTGAGCGAGGGCACCGAGGAGATCTTCAAGTCGGCGGGCTATCCCGAGGAGTCCATCGAGTGGGATGCCGACTCCATGGCGCTGGAGGAGCCGGTCGAGCCGGCGTTCCGGGTGGGCACCATGGCGATCGGGTACGCCGAGGACCGGGACCTGGTGCTCATCGAGTGCCGCCCCCCCGCCGAGGGGGCCGACGACGCCGATCTTGAAGCCGCCCCCGACCTCGGCGTCGGCCGCGGCCCAAGCGCCCGTTTCTGGATCACGCGGGCGCAGCTCGAGGCCCTGAGCGCCTACGGCCTGGTCGTCGCCGCCCAGGGCCGGCCCATCTGCCCGCTGTGCCGGGTGCCGATGGAGCCGGAGGGCCACCAGTGCTTCGCCTCGAACGGGCACCGAACGGAGGTCTGACGGAAGCCCGTCATTGGGATTCTCCTTTCTCCCCCAAGGGGACCCCGGCCTCAGATCTCCTCGAGGGCGACATGGAGCTGCTGGGCCTGATGCCCGGCGCCTCCAACTACACGTTCCTGGCCTGCCTCCTGGGTGCAGAGGCAACCGGCGACGAGCCGGAGCGCCTCGTCATCTACAAGCCACGCCGTGGCGAGGCGCCCCTCTGGGACTTCCCCTCCGGGACGCTCTGCCAGCGGGAGGCTGCCGCCTTCGAGATCTCCCGGGCCGGCGGCTTCGGCTTCGTGCCGCCGACGGTGCTCCGGGATGGCCCCGTGGGGATCGGCTCGGTCCAGGCGTTCGTGCACCACGACTTCGAGTGCACCGCCTTCGACCTCTTCGAGTCCCACCCCGACGACCTCCGCCGCGTCGCCCTGTTCGACCTCGTCGTCAACAACGCCGACCGCAAGGCCGGCCACGTGTTCCCGGATGCCGAGGGCAACGTCTGGGCGATCGACCACGGGATCTGCTTCCACGTGGAGCCCAAGCTACGCACCGTCCTCTGGGATTTTGCCGGGGAGCCCATCGCCGAAGCCGACCGGGCATGCCTGCGCCGCCTCGGTGCCGCCCTGCAGGGGGACCTTGCGCCGGTGCTGGCCGGACTACTCGACCCTGCCGAGGTGGAGATCCTGCGCCGGCGTTGCACGGCCGTCCTGGACGCCGAAGCCTTCCCGGCCCCCGGCCCTGGCCGCTCGTTCCCCTGGCCCCCCGTCTGACGCCGGCGGTGACGCCGGTCGTCTGACGGCGGGTACGATTGCACAAGGACCCATGGACAGCGAACATCGCAACTACGTCGGCGGGCGGTGGGTCGACGCGGCCTCCGGGCGCACCCTCACCAGCCTGAACCCCGCCGACCACGACGACGTTCTCGGCACCTTCCCCGCCTCCGCCGCCGACGACGTGGCCAGGGCGGTCGAGGCCGCCCGGGCCGCCTACCCCGCCTGGCGCCGCACGCCGGTCCCGAAGCGGGCCGACTACGTGCTCAGGGTGGGCCTGATCCTGGAGCAGCGCAAGGAGGAGCTCGCCCGGTTGATGACCCGGGAGATGGGCAAGACGCTCCGGGAGACCCGGGCCGACGTCCAGGAGGGCATCGACTTCTGCCACTACATGGCGGGGGAGGGCCGGAGGTTCTTCGGCCTGACGATGCCCGCCGAGCTGCCGAGCAAGTTCTCGATGACCGTGCGTCACCCGGCGGGCGTCGCGGCGCTCATCACCCCCTGGAACTTCCCCATCGCCATCCCGCTCTGGAAGATCGCCCCCGCCCTCGTGTGCGGGTGCACCGCGGTCTTCAAGCCCGCCGAGGACACGCCGCTGCTCGCCACCATCCTTGTGCAGCTCTTCGAGGAGGTCGGCCTGCCGCCCGGCGTGCTGAACCTGGTGCACGGACTCGGCGAGGAGGCAGGGGCGCCCCTCGTCGAGCACCCGGGCATCGACGTCGTGTCGTTCACCGGATCCCGTGAGGTCGGCACCATCGTCGCCGAGGTCTGCGCCCGCCTCGGCAAGCGCTGCTCGCTGGAGCTCGGCGGCAAGAATGCCCTCATCGTCATGCCCGACGCCGACCTCGACCTGGCGGTGGAGGCAGCGGCGTGGGGAGCGTTCGCCACGAGCGGGCAGCGCTGCACGTCGACGAGCCGCCTCATCGTCACCGACGAGGTGAGGGCCGAGTTCACGCGGCGCCTGCTGGAGCGGGTCGCCACCATGAAAGTGGGCTCGGGGCTGGAGCCCGATGTCGAGCTCGCCCCGCTCATCAACGCCAAGCAGAAGGAGCGGGTGCTGGAGTACGTGGGCGTCGGGACGCAGGAGGGGGCCGTGGTGCTGACCGGCGGCCACGAGCTGACCGGCCCCGGCTACGAGCGGGGCAATTTCCTGGAGCCCACCGTCTTCGACAACATGACGCCCGGGATGCGCATCGCCCAGGAGGAGATCTTCGGCCCGGTGACGGGCATCATCGCGGCTTCGACCCTCCAGGAAGCCATCGAGATCGCCAACTCCACCGAGTACGGGCTGTCGTGCGCCATCTACACCCGCGACATCGGGGCGACGTTCATCGCCATCAACGAGCTGGAGTTCGGCGTCGTCTACGTGAACGCCCCCACCATCGGGGCCGAGGTGCAGCTGCCCTTCGGCGGGATGAAGGGCACCGGCAACGGCCACCGGGAGGCCGGCCCCCAGGCCCTCGACGAGTTCACCGAATGGAAGGCCGTCTCGGTGGACTTCTCCGGCAAGGTCCAGAAGGCCCAGATGGACGAGTAGGCTCAGTTCGGTGGCGACCCCAGGATCGTCCGCATCAGGCGCACCGCCCCCGCCTTGTCGAGCGGGTCGTTGCCGTTGCCGCACTTCGGCGACTGGACGCAGGAGGGACACCCCGCCTCGCACGGGCAGTTGGCCACGACGTCCAGCGTCGCCGCCAGGTGGTCCTCACAGCGGGCGAAGCCCCGCTCGGCGATGCCGATGCCCCCCGGGTACCCGTCGTAGATGAAGACCGTCGGCAGCCCCGTGTCCATGGACAGGGCGGTCGACACGCCGCCGATGTCCCAGCGGTCGGCCATGGCGAACAGGGGCAGCACCCCGATGGCGGCGTGCTCGGCGGCGTGGAGGGACCCGGGCAGGTCGGCCGGGCAGATCCGCGCGGCCCGCACGATGTCCTCGGGCACCGTGTACCAGAACGCCACGGTGGGCAGCGTCTGCTCCGGGAGCTCGAGCGGCACCACCTCCAGCAGCTCGCCGTTGGCGATCGAGCGCCGGACGTAGGCGACCACCCGCTGTGTCACGTCGACCCTGCCGAGAGAGCACGCCACGGCTCCCAGGCGGCGCTCGGCGGTCGACGCCACGACCCGGATGTCGGAGGTCTGCCGGGCCTGGGTGTAGAACGCCGGGGATCCGCCCTCGACAAGCGCGACCCGAGCCTCGACGTCCAGTGAGACGACGACGAAGCTCTCCCCCTGGTGCAGGTAGACGGCCCCGGGGTGCACCTGACCGAACGCCCTCGCCCCGTCGACCGTGCCGAGCAGGGCGCCGGTGGCGGCATCGACGATCTGGTACGCCTCGCCCCCGAGCGACCGCAGGTCGAGTTCCCGCCCGGGCGGCTCCCGCCGGCGCCAGTGCAGCCGCGGCTGGCCGGTTGCCCGAGCCTTGCGCTGCGCCAGGTCGCCCCGCTCGATCATGGCGTCCGCCACGGGAGCAGCTCCCTCGCCGAACGTCTCCGTCACCTCCGACGGCGCCATCGGCAGCTCGTGGGCGGCGCAGCCGAGGTGCGGCTCCAGGATGCGGGGGTTGGTCACGTCCACGAGCGCCGCCTCGAAGGGTTTCGCCAGCAGGACGTCGGGGTGCGACAGGTAGTACTGGTCGAGCGGGTCCTCGTGGCCCACCAGCACCGCCGCGGACTCCTCGCCGGACCGCCCGGCCCGGCCCGCCTGCTGCCACACCTGGGCGACGGTTCCGGGGAACCCGTTCATCACGACGGCATCGAGGCCCCCGACGTCGACGCCGAGCTCGAGGGCCGTGGTCGCCGCGACGCCGAGCAGCTCGCCGGAGAACAGCGCCTGCTCGATCTCCCGCCGCTCGCTCGCCAGGTACCCCGCCCGGTAGGCCCGGATCCGGTCGGGGGTCCCGGGGGTGCCGGCGATGGTCTTGGCGTGCTTGGCGACGAGCTCGGCGGCCTTGCGCGACTTGGTGAAGGCGATCGATCGGATCCCCTCGTCGGCGAAGGTGGCGAGCAGCCGGGCCGACTCCCAGTTGGACGACGCCCGGGAGCCGGAGGTCTCGTCCTTGAAGGGCGGGTTCCAGAAGGCGAACAGCCGCTCGCCCCGGGGGCTGCCGTCCTGGCTCACCGCGGTGAACGGGACGCCGACGAGGCGCTCGGCGAGGTCGTCGGGGTTGCCGATGGTGGCGGACGTGAGGATGAACCTCGGGTCCGACCCGTAGTGGCGGGCGACCCGCCGGAGCCGCCGGAGGATGCAGCCGACGTGGCTGCCGAACACCCCCCGCAGCGTGTGGGCCTCGTCGACCACCACGTAGGCGAGGTGGCCGAACAGCTCCGTCCAGCGGGCGTGGGCATCGAGCATCCCGTAGTGCACCATGTCCGGATTGGACAGGACGATACGGGCGTAGCGGCGTACGAGGGGACGCTCGGCGGACGGCGTGTCGCCGTCGTAGGTCGCGGCGCTGACCTGGGGGATGGCGAAGGCCCGGATGGCGCGCAGCTGGTCCTGGGCCAGGGCCTTGGTGGGGTAGAGGTAGAGGGCCCTCGCCTTGCGGTCGGCGAGCAGCGTCTCGAGGACGGGGAGGTTGAAGCAGAAGCTCTTGCCGCTGGCCGTGCCGGTCGAGACGACCACGTGGCGGCCGGCCCGGGCGGCTGCCAGGGCCTCGGCCTGGTGCGTCCACAGACCCCCCACCCCCATGGCCGCCAGGCGCGAGGCCAGCGGTTCGGGCAGGGGCGGGTCGGGCTGGACGGCGGCACCGGGACGCGCCGGTAGGCGTACCAGCTTGCAGAGACCGCCGCTCTCGAGCTCGGCCGAGGCGGCGATCAGGAGGCTCTCGAGATCCACCCTGCCACGGTACCGTGGGGCGGAGGGCCTTCAGGCGGCGACGATCACCTCGGGGGCCTTCTCGGCCCGCGACGAAGGTGCTGAACGGCCGGGCTCCCGCAGTGCCCGGCCGTCAAGCGTCGAGCGGGGCTAGCCCTGCGCTGCGGGGCTCTGTCCGAGTACATCCTCAATGGACATCGACTCGGAAGCCAACCGCTCAGCGAGCTCGCGGATGGGCGCACCGGGAAAACGGCGATGCCCACCGAGGGTCCGGACGTACGGAAGCTTGCCCTCCTTGGCCCAACGCGAGACGGTTTTCGGTGAAACGTGGAGCAGACGGGCGACCTGTGCTGCCAGCAGGTATTCGTTCTCCCTTACCTCAGCCATACAACCCCCCTTTGGGATATCAATTCCGCGACCTGGACGATCATCCTCAACTCCCTGATACTACCGCACTACGGATCATAGAGGTTTGTCGTGGTCAAGGCACGTCTTTCGGCAGCCTCCATTTTGGACTTCACCGGCCTGCCGCGCGTTGCCGTACAATCCAGCGCCGGCCCACGGTGCCCGACTTGGGGCCACGTCGGGCCGGTCGGGGAGCGGGGTAGGCCGAGACAGCGAACAACAACGCCTCGTTATGTGGGAGGAACGCGCAGAGATGACGGTCGTGTCGCACGCCGAGATCGTCGAGAGCCTGATCACCGGCGGCTGCGTGGTGCTGCTCGGCGGTATCGACACCGGCAAGACGACCTTCGGGCTCAGCATCGCCGAGACGGCCCGCAAGCGCGGAAGGCGCGTGGCCTACGTCGATGCCGACATCGACAATTCCACCGTCGGCCCTCCCGGCTGCGTGGGACTCAAGTTCTGTCAGGATCTGGAGCGCGTGGACGCGCAGACCATCGCCGCCGCCGATGCGCTGGGGTTCGTGGGGTCCGTCACCCCGCAGGGCCACGCTTTTGCCCTGGCCACCGCGACCGCCCACCTCGTCGCCCTCGCCCGCGAGAGCGAGGCGGACCTCATCGTCGTCGACACGAGCGCGTACATCTCGGGCGTCTACGCCGAGGTCCTCAAGTACCGGAAGCTGCAGCTCGTCCGCCCCGATGCCGTCGTCGGCTTCCAGCGGGGCGAGGAGCTGGAGCCCATCCTGTCGACGGTCGCCCGCTTCTTCTCGATCCCGGTCACCGCCCTGAAGGTGGCGCCGGGCGCCCGCGAGCGCTTCGTCGAGGAGCGCGCTTCGTACCGGGAGGCCCGGTTGCGGTCATACTTCCTTCCGCCGCTCTCGCGCTGGCGCGTGAAGCCGACGGTGTTCATGCCGACGCTTCCGCCCGAGATCGACCCCGCCCGTTTGGACGGCCTGATGGTGGGCCTCGATGACGGCAAGGGCTCGTGCATGGGGATCGGCGTGCTGGAGTTCGACCAGGAGGAGATGGTCCTGCGGATGGTCTCCTCGGTGGCGGAGCCCGCACGCGGTCTGCTGCTCGGGACGGTGCGGATCACGACGGAGGGCCAGGTTATCGGCAGGGTGACGGTTCGGGAGCTCTTCGGGCCCGAATAGAGGGAGGGTGAGCAGATGTCGTCGGTGGTGAAGAAGCGCCGGAAGAAGATGCGCAAGAAGAAGCACAAGAAGATGCTCCGCAAGACCCGCTGGCAGCGCCGGCAGCTCGGTCGCTAGGAGGTCTTCGGGGGCGGAGTTGGTGAGCAACTACCGGTATCGCACAATCAGCTTTCTTTCCGACTACGGACTCGTCGACGAGTTCGTGGGCGTGTGCCACGGCGTCATGCTCCGGATCGCGCCCGAGGTGACGGTCATCGACGTCTGCCATGGCATCCGCCCCCAGAACATCGGGGAGGGGGCGAACGTGCTCGCCCAGGCCGTCCCCTACCTGCCGGTCGGTGTCCACCTTGCGATCGTCGATCCGGGCGTGGGGGCCGGCCGCCTCCCGATTGCCGTCCAGGCAGCGGACGGGTCGTGGCTCGTCGGGCCGGACAACGGCCTGCTCGTCCCTGCGGCTGCCAGGCTGGGCGGGGCCACCTCGGCCCGCAAGCTGGAGAACCCTGAGCTCAGGGCGCCCAACCCTTCGAGGACCTTCCAGGGCCGGGACATCTTCGCCCCCGCCGCCGCCCACCTCGCCCTCGGGGTGGCGCCGGAGGAGTTGGGGACCGAGCTTGCCGTGGAGAGCCTCGTCTCGCTGCGGGTCGCCATGCCGCGGCTGCACGACGGCCACTTCCACGCCGCCGTCACCCACGTCGACCGGTTCGGCAACCTCAGCGTCAACGTCGATGCCGTTGCGGCAGCCGAGGCGGGGATGACGGCCGGCAGCCTGCTGGCGGTGGGCATCGAGGGCCACCGCCTGACGATCCCCTTCGGGGAGACCTTCTCCTCCGTGCCGCCGGCGGAACCGGTGGTCACCGAGGACTCCCACGGCCAGCTGGCCGTGTGCGTGAACCTGGGCAGCGCCGCCGACCACTTCGGCGCCTCGCTGGGCTCCAAGGTGCTGATCGGGCCCTCTGGTTCCAGTGGGGGTTCTAGTGGGGGGTTCTAGTGGTGCGACAGAACGTGGCTGACCTGCATGACGCCGAGGACGCCGGCGAGGGCGATGGCGGCGAGCAGGAGTACGACTGCGAAGATGGTGTTGGGACGCATCGGTGACGGTGACCTCCAGGAGTTGATCCCATGATGGTAGCCGCAGGCGGGGAGGGGCTCAGCCTGCTCCTGTTCTGGCTGGTCGTCGGCGGCCTGGCCGGCTGGCTGGCGAGCCTCGTCGCGGGCACCCATGAGCGCATGGGGTGCCTGCTCAACATCGCCGTCGGCATCGTCGGGGCGGTGATCGGCGGGTGGATCTTCCACGGCCTGAAGCTCACGACGCCCGCGGGCCATCCCTTCCTGGGGTCGGTCCTCGTCTCGTTCGTGGGGGCCACGGTGCTGCTGCTGTTCCTTCGGCTGCTGACCGGGATGCGCCGGTGAAGCCTGCGCGCTAGCCGAGGTGCTCCAACGTGAACTCCCTGGCCCTGACGAGCAGGCCCACGAGCCGGTCGGGGTCGGGGATCCACTCCCGCATGTCGAGCTCGAGCGAGACCGTCCCCGTGTAGCCGACCTCCGGGAGCCTCTTCACGAACTCGCCGAGGGGCAGGATCCCCGAGCCGGGGAGCGCATGGTTGTCCCGGTGGTCCCCCCGGTTGTCGGAGAGGTGGATGTGGGAGAGATTCGGGCCGACCCGGTCGAGGGCCGCGAGGATGTCCGTCCCGTCGACGCCGCAGTGGCTGGTGTCGAGCGTGATGTTGGGGAAGCTGTCGAGATCCTCCGGGGAGAGCCACCGGTGACCGCGCACCGCCTTGCCCTTCACCCACAGGTGGAACATGTTCTCGACCGCGACCGACAGACCCCGGGTCCGACAGTACTGCTCCATCTCGCCCAGCAGCCACGCCTGGTACTTCAGCTCGAACAGGTACGGGGGGTGGATGACGACCACGCCGGCATCGAGCTGGTGGGCCAGGTCCACCGACCTGTTGATGATGTTGAGGAAGTTCGGCCCCCACACCCGGCGGGTGACCACGAGCATCGGGGCGTGGACGGCGCAGATGCTGAGCCCGTACTTCTCGGCGAGCTCCCGAGGGGCCTTGGCGGACTGGGTGAGCGGGTCCCGGGTGATCATCAGCTCCACGGACGTGAACCCCGCCTCTGCGATGGTGCCGAAGGTGCGTTCCAGGTCCCACATCCAGAACGAGCCTGTCGAGCACGCGAGGGCGGGCCGCTCCAGGTCACTGCTCACCGGCGCATTGTAGTGGTTGAGGAGCGCCGCTCCCGAGGCGCCCCTCAAGGCGCCGGGTAAGGTCCAGCCGGCGAGCGGCGTACTCTGTAGGCTCACACGGCTATGTGGACCTTCCCGCTCGGCGCAGCCCTCGTCAGCACCACCTTCGCCTTCCTCCTGGGCCGCCAGTGGGCCGAGCGGCGGCGTCCGCACCAGCTCGCCTGGACCGCCGCGCTGGCGATGTTCGCGGTGGCGACGCTGGCCACGGCCCAGGGCGTCCGCCTCGGGTGGACGCCGGGGTTGTTCCGGATCTACTACCTGTTCGGGGCGATGATCAACGTGCCGTTCCTCGCCGTCGGCACCGTGGAGCTGCTCGCGAAGCGGCCTTGGCAGGGCCACCTGTTCGCCGCCCTCGTCCTCGTGGCCGCCGCCTACGGGGCGGTTGCCATGGCATCGGCCCACCTGGACGCCGCCGTCCTCGAGGGCGTCCGCGGGATCCCCGAGGCCCGGTTCGTCATC
>JAOPZY010000267.1 GCA_025963875.1 Actinomycetota bacterium | reverse complement strand
GCCTCGTCGACGTCGCCGGCGTCCAGCGCCACGTGGACGCGCTTGATGTAGGTGCGCAAGGCGCTGCGGACACTGCGGTTGCGGTTCCGGGCAGCCTCGTTGGTGCGGTTGCGCTTGATCTGCGACTTGATGTTTGCCATCTCAACTCCGGGGCGTGACTTCAGAGAGTCCCCTCAGTTCTTATCAACAGGGGGGGAACAGCGGGAACGAGGGAGTGTAGCACTCTAAGGTACCGTGGCATCAGATGAAAGACCGATCACTCGTACGGGCATTCAGCCTGATCGCCCACGTGGACCACGGGAAGTCGACCCTCGCCGATCGCATCCTGCAGGTCTGCAAGGCCGTGCCCGAGCGCGAGATGCGCGAGCAGTACCTCGACCGGATGGACCTCGAGCGCGAGCGGGGCATCACCATCAAGGCCCAGGCCATCCGGCTCCAGTACCCCGCCAAGGACGGCAAGACCTACGAGCTCAACCTCATCGACACCCCCGGCCACGTCGACTTCAGCTACGAGGTGTCGAGGTCCCTCGCCGCCTGCGACGGCGTCATCCTCCTGGTCGACGCCGCCCAGGGCATCGAGGCGCAGACCCTCGCCAACCTGTACCTGGCCATCGAGGCCGGGCTCGAGGTCATCCCCGCCGTCAACAAGATCGACCTGCCCGCCGCCGACCCCGAACGGGTGTCCGCCGAGCTTTCCAGCCTGATCGGGATCGATCCCGGCAGCGTGCTCCGGGTGTCCGGCAAGACGGGGGCCGGCGTCGTCGAGCTGTTGGAGGAGGTGATCCGGCGGGTCCCCTCTCCCAAGGGTGCGCCCGAGGACCCCACCCGGGCGCTCATCTTCGACTCGACCTACGACAACTACCGCGGCGTCGTCAGCTTCGTCCGGGTCCTCGACGGCGAGCTCACCGCTCGCCAGAAGGTGAAGATGATGGCCACCGGCTCCCTCCACGAGCTGGAGGAGGTTGGGGTGTTCGCCCCGACGATGATGCCGGTCAAAAAGCTGGAGGCCGGCGACGTGGGCTACGCCATCCCCGGCGTGAAGAACGTCCGGGAGGCCAAGGTGGGCGACACCATCACCGACGCCGCCCGCCCGGCCGACGAGCCCCTGCACGGCTACCGGGAGCCCAAGCCGATGGTGTGGGCGGGCCTGTACCCCACCGACGGCGACCAGTACGCCGACCTGCGCGACGCCCTCGACAAGCTCCGCCTCAACGACGCCGCCTTCGTCTACGAGCCGGAGACCTCCCAGGCCCTCGGCTTCGGCTTCCGGTGCGGCTTCCTCGGCCTGCTCCACATGGACATCGTGCGGGAGCGCCTGGAGCGGGAGTTCGACCTCGACCTGCTGATCACGGTGCCGAGCGTCGCCTACGAGGTGGTGCGGGTGACCGGCGAGGTCATCTCGGTCCACAACCCCGCCGAGATGCCGGACCCCGCGGCGATCCAGGAGATCCGGGAGCCGCTGGCTGCGGCCATGATCATCACGCCGAAGGAGTTCCTCGGGACGCTGATGGAGCTCTGCCAGGAGCGCCGCGGCGAGATGAAGGAGATGCACTACCTCTCAGAGGACCGGGTGGAGATCCGCTACCACCTGCCGCTGGCCGAGATGATCGTGGACTTCTTCGACCAGCTCAAGAGCCGGACCCGGGGCTACGGGTCGCTCGATTACGAAGCCATCGGCTACCGGCCCGAGGACCTGGTCAAGGTGGAGATCCTCCTGCACGGCGAGCCAGTGGACGCCTTCAGCTCCATCGTGCACAAGGAGCGGGCCTACACCTACGGCCGCAAGATGGTCGAGAAGCTGCGGGAGCTGGTGCCCCGGCAGATGTTCGACGTGGCGGTCCAGGCCTCCATCGGGTCCCGGATCATCGCCCGGGAGACCATCCGGGCCCGGCGCAAGGACGTCCTGGCGAAGTGCTACGGCGGCGACATCACCCGCAAGCGCAAGCTGCTGGAGAAGCAGAAGGCGGGCAAGCGGCGGATGAAGCAGGTGGGATCGGTCGAGATCCCCCAGGAGGCGTTCATGGCGGCCCTGCGCCTGGACGACAAAAAATGACCAACACCCTCTTACTGCCGACGGCCCCGGCGCTCCGCCTCGCCCGCGGGGTGTACGTCCATATCCCGTTCTGCCTCGTGCACTGCCCGTACTGCGACTTCAACGCCCACGCCGGCATGGACGACGTGAAGGGTCCCTACGTCGAGGCCCTCCTCAAGGAGATCCGCGCCGCAGCCGACGGGGCCCCGGTGGACACAATGTTCTTCGGCGGCGGGACCCCGACCGAGCTGTCGCCCGGGGAGCTGGGCCGCATCCTGCGAGTGCTCAGGGAGAGCTTCGAGGTGGCCCCCGACGCCGAGGTCGCCATCGAGGCCAATCCCGAGTCGACCACCCGGGCCACCTTCGACGGCCTGCTGGCGGCCGGGTTCACAAGGGTCAGCCTCGGCGTCCAGTCCCTGGCGCCCCACGTCCTGAAATGGCTCGGCCGGGCGCACACGCCGGAGCGAGCACGGGCTGCCCTGGCCGACGCAGAAGCGGCGGGCTTTGACCACGTCAACGCCGACCTGATCTTCGGGACGCCGGGGGAGAGCCTCGAGGACTGGCGGGCGAGCCTGGAGGGCGTCCTGGCGACCGGGGTCGACCACGTCTCCACCTACGCCCTCCAGGTCGAGGAGCGGACCCCCCTGGCGTCGTGGGTCGCCAGGGGCCTCCGGCAGGCCCCCGACGACGACGACCAGGCCGACCGCTACGAGCTCGCGGCCGGACTCCTCCCCGCCGCCGGCCTGGAGCGGTACGAGATCTCCAACTGGGCGAAGCCGGGGGCCTGGTCCCGCCACAACCTCTGCTACTGGACGGGCGGCGACTATCTCGGCTTCGGCGCCGGCGCCCACGGCCACCGGCACGGCCGCCGCTCGTGGAACGTGTCGTCGCCCCGCACCTACGTCGCCCGCTCGCCCGCCGTCGAGGAGGGATGGGAGGAGCTCCCTGCCGCCGAGCGAGCCGCCGAGGCCGCCATCGTGGGCCTCCGCCTTGCCGGCGGCCTCGACCGTGCCCGCTTTGCCGAGGTCTGGGGTATGGATCCGGTCGTACGCTGGGAGGGTGAGCTTCGGGAGGCCGCCGGGTTGGGGCTGATCCGGATCACCGAGCAGGCCGTCGCATTGACCGAGCGGGGCTTCTTTCTCTGGGGCCACGTGGCGAGGTCATTGCTGTCCTGATTCGCGAACTTTAGCCGTTCTTAGCAGTCGACGTGGCCGGGTGCTAAATTTACTGTGGCCGCCGGAGGAGACATAGCTGATGCTGGATTCTCGTAAAGGTGCGATTCTGCGGGCGATCGTCCGGGAATTCGTCCGCGCGGGTCAGCCGGTCGGCTCGAAGGCGCTCACCGAGAAGCTCGGCCTCGCAGTGTCGGCCGCCACCGTCCGCAACGACATGGCGCTCCTCGAAGATCTCGGGTACATCCAGCGGCCCCACTCCTCGGCCGGCGGCGTCCCGACCGATAAGGGCTACCGCTGGTTCATCGACAACTGGCCGGGGCCGGCCTGGCCGGATCTGCCGCCGGGCCCCCAGCGCGCCATCAGCGACGCCTTCGAGCACGGCTTCTACGCGCTGGAGGAGGCCCTCGACACGACGTCGCAGGTGCTGTCGGAGGTCACCGAGGCGGTCGCCGTCGTGGCGGCCCCGCCGTCGCGGGAGAACCGGCTGCGGCGCCTCGAGCTGCTCGCCCGGGCCGACGGCCGGATCGGACTGCTGCTGATCGCCGACACCGGCCTTGTGGAGCAGGGTCTCGTCGACCTCCCCGAGCCCAAGACCGAGCAGGAGCTGGCCGACCTGGGCAACGCTTTGAATGCCGAGCTCACCGGCGCCGTGTTCGAGGAGCTCGCGCTCAGGCTTGCCAGCCCCCCGCCGATGGGCCAGCCCATGGATCCCACCCGGGCGCTCATCGCCGTCGAGATCCAGCGCATCGTCACCGGGAGCACCTGGGAGCGGATCTACCGGGGCGGCACCGCCAACATCCTCACCCGCGAGAAGTTCTCCGACCTGGAGACCGCGGGAGGCGTCGTCGGGGTCCTCGAGCAGCCGATGGTGCTCGCCGCGCTGCTGGGCAGGGCGCAGGGCGAGGGCACGATGATCGTGCTCATCGGCCAGGAACACTCCATCGAGCAGATGCAGACGTGTGCCACGGTCCTGGCGTCCTACGGCCTGGGGGATCAGCGTCGCGGCACGCTCGCCGTGATCGGGCCGACGAGGATGGACTACCCGCTCACGATTTCCGCCGTCAACCTCGTTGCCCGGTCGCTCTCCGGGCTGCTGGACGACCTCGCGAGCTGACGGGATGGCCCAGGACTACTACGCGATCCTCGGCGTCGAGCGGACCGCCTCGGAGGACGAGATCAAGAAGTCGTACCGCAGGCTGGCGCGCCAGTACCACCCCGACGCCAACCAGGAGGACCCCGCGACCGAGGAGAAGTTCAAGGAGATCGCGGAGGCCTACGGCGTCCTGTCCGACCCCGCTCGCCGCCGCGACTACGACACGTACGGCTCCGCCAAGGTGCCGGTGGGTGGCTTCGACCCCTTCGACCTCTTCGCATCCTTCTTCGGCCAGGACCCCTTCCGGTCCTACGGGCGCCGCACCGAGAACCGCCGGGGCAACGACCTCGCCCTCGAGTTGGAGGTGACGCTCGAGGACGTGGTGAAAGGTGCCTCGAAGTCGGTCACCATCCGCAACCTCACCACCTGCATCTCGTGTTCCGGCACGGGATGCCGGCCGGGGACGTCCCCCGAGCGGTGCTCGCGCTGCCAGGGCACGGGAGCCGTCCGCCAGGTGGGCCGCAGCATCTTCGGCAACGTGATGACGTCCTACACCTGCCCGCAGTGCCACGGCTCGGGCGAGGAGATCGCATCGCCGTGCCACGAGTGCAACGGCGACGGCCGGATGGAGCGGGTCGACGAGATCCCCATCACCGTGCCCGCCGGCGTGGACGACGGCGTCCAGCTGCCGCGCATCTTCGGCAAGGGCGAGGCCGGCCGGCGCGGCGGCGGGGTCGGCGACCTCTACGTGGTCATCCGCGTCGCCCCCCACGAACGGTTCCACCGGCGCGGCGACGACCTGCTCACGACGCTCGTCGTCCCCATGACGCAGGCCTCGCTCGGTGCCGGGGTCGACATCGAGACCTTCGACGGGGCGGCCACCGTGACCATCCCGCCCGGCACCCAGCCCGGCAGGGTCGTGCGCCTGAAGGGCAAGGGTGTCCCCCGGCTCGGCAGGTCGGGCCGAGGCGATCTGCTGGTCGAGATCGGCGTCGAGGTACCCACCCACCTGAGCGACGAGGAGTCCAAGCTCCTCCGGCGCCTTGCGGCCATCCGGGGGGAGCACGTCGAGGAGGAGCACGGCCTGTTCGGCAAGATTCGGTCCGCCCTCCACGGCTGAAGGCACCGAAACAACCTTCTTTGGGTGAATATCAATGATATGCAGTGCTCATCACCCAAAGAAGATCTGCGATGAGCGGGCACGCCCCCATCTTCTTCGCTGAGCCCAAGGCGCTCGACGCGGCGGAGCTGACCATCCAAGGTGAGGACGCCCGGCACCTTGCCGTCGTCCGCCGGGCCTCCCCCGGCGACGTCGTCCACATCTCCGACGGCCGGGGGACCATCGTGGAGGCCCGGCTCACCTCTGTGGCGCCGGGTGCGGTCGGGGTCGAGATCGTCGACCGCACCCTGACCCCCGCCCCCACGCCGCGGGTCGAGATCCACCAGGGGCTGGCCAAGGGGGACAAGGTCGACGGTGTGATCCGCCACCTCGTGGAGATGGGCGTCGACCGGATCGTGGTGTTCGAGGCCGGCCGCAGCGTGGCGCGCTGGGACCCCGGCCGGCAGGGCGCCGCGGCGCGCCGCTGGGCGACGATCGCCCGGGAGGCCGCCAAGCAGTCCCATCGGGCCTGGCTGCCGGAGCTGTCGGGACCTTGCTCGGTGGCCGAGGCCGCAGCCGAAGGCCGCGGGTTGGGGCTGGTGGCGCATCCGGCCGCCGGATCCCGCCTCCGGGACGTCCTCGCCGAACGGGGGGCCGGCGCCGAGTCCGTGTGGGTGGTCGTCGGCCCCGAAGGAGGCCTCTCGGACGGCGAGGTGGCCACCTTCTCGGCTGCCGGCGCCGTCCCGGTATCGCTCGGCCCCCAGATCCTGCGGACC